>DASWBF010000439.1:0-11794 GCA_036390735.1 Mycobacterium sp.
CGTCGGGTTCGTGGTGACGTTCCTGCTCGGTGGGCTGTCGGGGGTGCTGTTGGCCAGCCCGCCGCTGGACTTCCACGTCACCGACAGCTATTTCGTGGTGGCGCACTTCCACTACGTGCTGTTCGGCACGATCGTGTTCGCGACGTTTGCGGGCATCTATTTCTGGTTCCCGAAGATGACGGGCAGGATGCTCGACGAACGGATGGGCCGGCTGCATTTCTGGCTGACGCTGATCGGTTTTCACACCACGTTCTTGGTGCAGCACTGGGTGGGCAACGAGGGCATGCCCCGCCGCTACGCCGACTACCTGCCCACCGACGGCTTCGAGACGCTCAACATCGTGTCCACCATCGGCTCATTCATCCTGGGCGCCTCGATGATCGTGTTCACCTGGAACGTGTTCCGCAGCTGGCGCTACGGCGCGCCGGTGACCGTGGACGACCCGTGGGGCTACGCCAACTCGCTGGAGTGGGCCACCAGCTGCCCACCACCACGGCACAACTTCTACGAGCTACCCCGAATCCGTTCGGAACGGCCCGCCTTCGAACTGCACTACCCGCACATGATCGAACGCATGCGCGCCGAATCCCACGTCGGCAGGTATGCCACCGTGGGCGAGTCCGAAGGTATGCCCGACCGAAGCGGGCAGGCAGCGCCGGAACGGGGCTGATCGCGTGCCGAACGCCGGCGCAGCGGTCTCGGTACTGATCACTGTTACAGGGGTCGATCAGCCAGGTGTGACGTCGGCGCTGTTCGGGGTGCTGTCGCGGTACGACGTCGAGCTGCTCAACGTCGAGCAGGTGGTGATCCGCAGCCGTCTGACACTGGGCGTGCTGGTGGCGTGTGCCGAGGACATTGCCGATGGCGCGTCACTGCGTGAAGACGTGGAGCGCGTGATTCACGGTGTGGGACTTGAGGTTTCGATCGAGCGCAGCCGCGACCTGCCGATCATCGTCGACCCGTCGACGCACACGATCGTCGTGCTCGGCAGGCCCGTCACCGCCCGCGCGTTCAGCGCGCTCGCTACCGAACTGGCCTCGCTGGGCGTCAACATCGATTTCATTCGCGGCGTCTCCGACTATCCGGTGACCGGTCTGGAACTGCGGGTGTCGGTGCCCGGCGAGCGGGCCGCTGAACTGCCGACCGCGCTGGCCCGCGTCGCCACCGAGGAGAAGGTCGACGTTGCGCTCGAGGACACCAGCCTGGAGCGACGGGCCAAGCGGCTGATCGTGTTCGACGTCGACTCCACGCTGATCCAGCAGGAGGTCATCGAGATGCTGGCCGACCGCGTCGGGGCGCGTGACGCGGTTGCCGCAATCACCCAGGCCGCGATGCGGGGGGAACTCGATTTCGCCGAATCGCTGCGGCAACGTGTCGCGACGTTGAAAGGCTTGCCTGCCAGCGTGCTCGACGACGTCGGCGACGAGCTGGAGCTCACGCCGGGCGCTCGGACCACGTTGCGCACGTTGCGCCGGCTGGGCTTTCACTGCGGCGTGGTGTCCGGCGGCTTCCGGCAGGTGATCGAGCCGCTGGCGCACGAGTTGATGCTCGATTTCGTCGCCGCCAACGAGCTCGAGATCGTCGATGGCGTGCTGACTGGCAACCTCGTTGGGCCGATCATCGACCGGCCCGGAAAAGCCAAGGCGCTCAAGGACTTTGCGCAGCAGGCCGGTGTGCCGCTGGAGCAGACTGTGGCCGTCGGCGACGGCGCCAACGACATCGACATGCTGGCCGCGGCCGGGCTGGGCGTCGCGTTCAACGCCAAACCTGCGCTGCGCGAGGTCGCCGACGCGTCGCTTTCTCACCCGTATCTGGACACGGTGCTGTTCATCCTCGGCGTGACTCGCGGTGAGATCGAGGCGGCCGACGCGGTCGACGGGACGCTGCGCCGGGTCGACATCCCGCCGAACTGAGTTGAAGATCCGGCCTTTCGAGGCGAATTTGCGACATGCCGGTTGGTGGCCCGCGCATAATAAGCGCACAAAGACCCCAGCCGCGAACAGGGCTGACTAAGGAAGAACGACATCATGAAAGTACGGATCGGTCTGGCGGTCTCGATCACGCTCGCGGCTGCAGCGTTTTCTCTCGCGCCTATCGCGCAGGCCGACGACTACACGAATTACGAGTTCGGGGACCCGTCGAAAAACATCGCCTGCATGCTTCGTTTGCTCCCTTCCGGTCGACCCGATGATCCAGACAACACCGTCCAGTGCGATATCGATAAGCACGACTGGGTGGGACCACAGTCGGGCCCGGGGCCCTGCCCTCAAGACGAGGGTTACATCTTCATGCTCCGTCAACAGGGCACGCCAGAAATGACCTGCCTCAACGGTTCGGTGCTTCCGACCATTTACACGGTGCTCGAGTATGGCCAATCACGAACGGCGGGCGCGATCACCTGCGACAGCGAGTCCTCCGGTATGACATGCACCAACACCGCCACCGGGCATTTCTTCCGGGTGTCGCGCGCCTCCTATCAGCTGGGCTGACGGTCGCCGACGCATCTCGCGCCTTCTCTCCCGCGAGCAGACAGAAAAGTCCCCGCGCTCTCGGCATGTCGGGTGCATTTGCATCTGCTGCTCGCGCAGGGTGGTGACTAGCGCACATCGGCCGATGCGGCACGATGGTCGGGTGGTCGAATTCGGCGGGCAGGAGCGTAGCGACCGGGGAATCAGCACAGCCATTCCCGCGCCCGATCCCGACCTATTGATCGACTTTCACAAGGTTTCGCTGCGGCGCGGCGGTCGAACTCTCGTCGGCCCCGTCACCTGGTCTGTGGAACTCGACGAGCGCTGGGTGGTGATCGGCCCCAACGGCGCCGGCAAGACGTCGCTGCTGCGGATCGCCGCGGCGATGGAGTACCCGTCGTCGGGCACCGCGTATGTGCTCGGTGAACGGCTGGGCCGAGTGGACATGTCGGAACTGCGCTCGCGGGTGGGGCTGAGCAGCTCGGCGCTGTCGCAGCGGGTACCCGACGGCGAGAGCGTACGCGACCTGGTGGTGTCCGCAGGCTATGCGGTACTGGGCCGTTGGCGAGAGACCTACGACGACGTCGACTACGAGCAGGCCATCGACATGCTGGAAAGCGTCGGCGCCGAGCACCTGGCCGACCGAAGGTACGACACCCTGTCCGAGGGCGAACGCAAGCGGGTGCTGATCGCGCGGTCACTGATGACCGACCCGGAGCTACTGCTGCTCGACGAGCCAGCCGCGGGGCTGGACCTGGGCGGCCGCGAGGAACTGGTGGCGCGGCTGGCCGACTTGGCCGCCGACCCGGACGCCCCGGCGATCGTGCTGGTCACCCACCACGTCGAGGAGATCCCGCCTGGCTTCAGCCACGGTCTGGTGCTGTCGGAAGGAGAAGTGGTCGCCGCGGGCCTGCTGCCTGACGTGCTGACCGCAGACAACCTGTCCAAGGCGTTCGGCCAGTCCATTGCGCTCGACCTGATCGACGGCCGCTACTTCGCCAGGCGTGTCCGCACCCGTGCCGCACACAGGAGGCGCTCATGAGCACGCAGATGACGCCGCGTCCGGCCGCGACCGTAATGCTGTTGCGCGACGCTCCGGTGGGCCTGGAAGTCTTTCTGCTGGAACGACATTCGCGGATGGACTTCGCCCCCGGGACGACGGTGTTTCCCGGCGGCGGCGTCGATGACCGCGACCGGGAAGCCGACATCGCTTGGACCGGACCGGAGCCGAGTTGGTGGGCGCAGCGGATGGCCGTCGACGAGGAGCTGGCGCTGGCGCTGGTGTGCGCCGCGGTGCGCGAAACGTTCGAGGAGTGCGGGGTGCTGCTCGCCGGTCCCGACGAGGGCAGCGTGGTCGGCGACGCAACGGTCTACCACGGTGCGCGTGAACAGCTCGCCAGCAGAGAGCTGGCGTTCAGCGACTTCTTGCGCAGCCAGCGCCTGGTGCTGCGCGCGGACCTGCTGCGGCCGTGGGCGAATTGGGTCACCCCGGCGAAGGGGCACCGGCGCCGCTACGACACCTACTTTTTCGTCGCGGCGCTGCCGGAAGGCCAGCAGGCTGACGACCGAACCAGCGAGGCGGTGTCGGCAGGATGGTCGTTGCCGGCCGAGGCGGTCGAGGACTTCGCCGCAGGTCGCACGGTCCTGCTACCGCCGACATGGACGCAGCTGGACACGCTGCCGAAATTCGGCAACTCCGTCGACGACGTCCTCGCCCACGACCGCGAGATCGTCGCGATGAGAACGGAAGTCATTGGCAGCGAGGGTAATTGGAGCCTGGAGTTCTTCGACTCGGAGCGCTACAACAAGCTGCTCGGCGGGCGACCCTGGTCGTGAACGAGTTCGTCAGCGTCTACGTCAGCGACGAACGTCCCGGCGTCGGCACGATCGTGCTGTCACGCCCGCCCGAAAACACGCTGACCCGGCAGGCCTGCCGCGAGATCGTCGCGGTGGCTGCCGAGGTCGGCCGCCGCGAGGACATCGCCGCCGTCATCCTGTTCGGTGGCCACGAGATCTTTTCGGCGGGCGACGACCTCGCCGAACTGCGCACGCTGGGCCCTGCCGAAGCCGACGGCTTCGCGCGGTTGCGTCAGGACGCGGCGGAGGCCGTCGCCGCGATTCCGAAACCGACGGTCGCCGCGATCACCGGCCACGCCCTCGGCAGCGGGCTGTCGCTGGCGCTGGCCGCCGACTGGCGCGTCAGTGGTGACAACGCGAGGCTGGGCTTCACCGAAGTCCTCGCCGGGCTGATTCCCGGCGGTGGTGCGCTGCAGCGGCTGCCCGCGTTGGTCGGGGTGAGCAAGGCTAAAGATTTGGCGTTCTCCGGGCGGTTCGTCGACGCCCGGGAGGCGCTGGCGATGGGTCTGCTCGACGAGATCGTGGCACCCGACGCGGTCTACGACGCCGCCGCGGAATGGGTGCAGCGCTTCGTCGGCGTTTCGGCGCGGGCACTGGCCGCCGCGAAGGCTGCGATCAACGACGGCACCCCGGACGCCGAGCGACGGCTGTACGCCGACGCGTTCGCCACCGCTGAGCGGCGGTTCGTGGCATCTGACGACGGCCGATGAGCGCTTGCGCGAAGAGGAGAAGGCACCGATAGGCTGCCCCGTTATGACGAGCACATCCGAAGGGACGCCCCAGCCGCACGCGACGGCCGAACAGGTCGAGGCCGCCCTGCACGACAGCAAGCTCGCGCAGGTGCTCTACCACGACTGGGAGGCCGAGAGCTACGACGACAAGTGGTCGATCTCCTACGACAAGCGCTGCGTCGACTACGCGCGCGACCTGTTCGACGCGACCGTGCCCGGCGAGGAGCAACGCCGGTTGCCCTACGACCGTGCGCTGGAACTGGGCTGCGGCAGCGGCTTTTTCTTGCTGAACCTGATCCAGGCCGGGGTCGCGCGGCGCGGTTCGGTGACCGACCTGTCGCCGGGCATGGTGCGCGTCGCCACCCGTAATGGGGAGAACCTCGGCCTGGAGATCGACGGTCGCGTCGCCGACGCCGAAGGCATCCCCTATGACGACGACACCTTCGACCTGGTCGTGGGGCATGCGGTGCTGCATCACATTCCCGACGTCGAGCTGTCGCTGCGGGAAGTGGTCCGGGTGCTCAAGCCGGGCGGGCGGTTCGTGTTCGCCGGTGAGCCCACCAGTGTGGGTGACCGCTATGCCCGCACGTTGTCCACGGCGACCTGGCGTGCGGTGACGAACGCGACGAAGCTGCCGGGGCTGAGCGGCTGGCGGCGCCCGCAGGCCGAGCTCGACGAGTCGTCACGGGCAGCGGCGCTGGAGGCGATCGTCGACCTGCACACGTTCGATCCGGCCGACCTGGAGCGGATGGCGCGCAACGCCGGCGCCGTCGAGATCTCCACCGCCACCACCGAATTCACCGCCGCCATGCTCGGTTGGCCGCTGCGGACCATCGAAGCCGCGGTGCCACCCGAGCGCCTCGGCTGCAACTGGGCGAGATTCGCGTTCAGCAGCTGGATCACGCTGGGCTGGATCGACGACAACCTGTGGCGCCGCGTGATCCCGAAGGGCTGGTACTACAACGTGATGGTGACCGGGGTCAAGCCCTGATTTTCACGCTCGACGACGTCCGCTATCTGCAGTCGTCAGCGGGCGCCGACGCACTCGCGCAGGTGGCGACCTGCCCGCTGACCGATGCCACCCGAATCGCGGATGTTTCCGCAGCGCGGACCAGGTTCGGCGACCGCGCCGGCGTGCTGGTGGAGACGGTTCTGCTGCGCCGCCGCGCCGCGGCCAAGCTCGGCGACGCGGGGGACTGGCTGTTCACCGACGAAGCTCTCCAGCAAGCGACCGCTGCCCCCGTGGCCGCACACCGGGCACGTCGGCTGACCGGCTCAACGGTGCACGACGTCACCTGCTCGATAGGCACCGAGCTAGCAGTGCTGCGCCGGACAGCCGACGTGCTGGGCAGCGACATCGACCCGGTCCGGCTCGCGATGGCACGCCACAACGTTCCCGGAGTGCCGCTGATTCGCGCGGACGCGCTTCGTCCCGTCAGTCGCGGTACCGTCGTGCTGGCCGACCCGGCGCGCCGCAGCGGGGGCCGTCGGGTCTTCGCGCCGCGCGATTTCAGCCCGCCACTGGACGCGCTGCTGGACACCTACCGCGACCGCAATATCGTCGTAAAGTGTTCCCCCGGAATCGATTTCGCACGTCTGGAATTCCGTGGGGAGGTCGAGGTCGTCTCGCTGTCCGGCGAGGTGCGTGAGGCGTGCCTGTGGTCGCCCGGTTTGACGGAGCCACGGGTGTCGCGGCGAGCCACTGTGCTCGGGGGCGACGGATCCGTCGAACAGGTCACCGACGCCCCTCCAGACGACTGCCCGGTCGGGCCGGCCGGCCGGTGGATCATCGACCCCGACGGAGCGGTGGTGCGCGCGGGCCTGGTCCGTCAGTACGCCGCCAGGTACGGGCTGTGGCAGCTAGACCCGAAGATCGCCTACTTGTCCGGCGACGGATTGCCGCCCGCGACGCGCGGATTCGAGGTCCTCGAGCAAATCCCGTTCGGCGAGCGACCGTTACGGCAGGCGCTCGCCGAGATGGACTGCGGCGCCGTGGAAATCCTGGTGCGCGGCGTCGACGTCGACCCGGCGGTGCTGCGGCGGCGGCTGCGGCTGCGCGGCGCACGACCTCTGTCGGTGGTGATCACCCGGATCGGCGCGGCGTCGAGTGCGCGGGCAACTGCATTCATTTGCCGCCCGTCGCGGTGAGCGCACAGGTACCCTGGCGCTCGACACGTTTCAAGGACGGTGCATGACACGCTCACTCAGGGCGGCCGCGCTACTGGCTGCCGCGATATTGATCGGGTCGGGGGGAAGCGCCGTGGCGCAGGCACAATCGCCGTGCGCGGACTTCGGCGGGACGCTCGACGGCGACACGTGCCGGGTGCACACCGCCACCGGCGCCTACATCGTGGATATGAGATTCCCCGTCGACTACGCCGACCCGGCGCCGATGATCGACTACCTGAAGCAGACGCGTGACGGGTTCGTCAACGTCTCGCAGATGCCGGGTTCGACCAATCTGCCGTACTCGCTGGACATCACGTCTGACGAATACCGTTCGGGCCGTGCGCCGGGCGGCACCCAGAGTGTGGTGTTGAAGATCTACCAGAACGTCGGCGGGGCTCACCCGTTGACCTGGTACCAGGCGTACAACTACAACCTCAACACTCGCCAGCCGATCACATTCGACACGCTGTTCACCGCGGGCAGCAAGCCGCTGCCGGTGATCCTGCCGATCGTGCAGAAGGACATCGACACGCAGTTCGGCAGCCGCGTCACGATCTCGCCCGGCGACGGTCTCGACCCGTCGCACTATCAGAACTTCGCGCTCACTGACGACGAGCTGATCTTCTTCTTCGGCCAAGACGAGCTGCTGCCGTCGGCGGCCGGTGCCACCTCGGTCCGTGTGCCGCGGTCAGCCGTGGCGTCGATGCTCGCGCCGGTCTAATCCGGCGCGACGAAACAGCATCTGGTGACGCTGTGAGCGGACGCGCCGCAGCAGCGGCGGGATGTTCCGGCGACGCTGATCCGCGCTACCTTGCGCGCACTGCGAGGACGCCGTCGGCCTTGGTCTCGACGCGAGTGCCGAAGAGGCGGCTGGTGTCTTCGAGCGTGGACCGCATCCACTCCACGTCGACACACGCGCCGCGTTGCAGCCGCATCCGGACCTCCCGCATGGGCACCATGTTCAGGACGATCAACCGGCCGCTGGCAGGGTCGACCGACGCGAAGTACATCAGCCGCAGCTCACCCCGGTAAGCCTGGTAGCCGCCGATACCCTCGTAGTCGTTGACGAGATCACCGCAGCCGTACAAGATCAGCTTCCCCCGGTACACCTCGATCGGCCGCGGATGATGTGACGAGTGCCCATACACGACATCGATACCCGCATCGATCAGGTGATGCGCAAAGTGGCGCTGGCTTGAGTCGATGTGATAGCCGTAATTGGAGCCCCAGTGCAGCGACGCGACGGCAACATCGCCGGCGCGTTTCAACGCCACGGCACGATCGGCTATCTGTGTGGCAGTGCGCTTGGACATGTCGGAAAGGAACGCGACTCCTGGCCGGTCCTCGGTGGCAGCCCAACTGCCCGGAATGCCACTGGATTTCATGCCTGCCGCAATGCAGATCACGCGACCGCCATCGGTCTCGGTGACTGCGGGGCGGTGCGCTTCTTCGGCGTCGAGTCCGGCGCCGGCGCAGGGGATTCCGGCGTCGGCGAGCACGCGCAGGGTGTCAGCGAGTCCGCCGGTCCCGAAGTCGAGGGTGTGGTTGTTGGCCAGGACGCACACATCGGGACGGGGGGCGGTCAGGCATTCGACGTTGTCCGGGTGCATGCGGTAATGGATGGCCTTGTACGGCGCGAAATCGCTACCACTGGTGACAGCGGTTTCCAGGTTTAGCAGCCGCCCATCGGGCGCGAATTCGTCGAGGACACCGAGCGCTTCCCCCCACGGCCAGCTGAAATCCGCTGGGTTAGGTATCGGGCCGTTGGCCTGCTCGGCAAGCTCCACGTAGGTGCGAGCGTCATCGACGACTGGCTCGCGCAGCGTCGGATCGCCCGGATGCGGCAGTATCTGGTCGACGCCGCGACCGGTCATCACGTCGCCGCACAAGAAGATGGTCAGACCGTCCATCTCAGCTTGAGCTGTCGTCATCACCAACTCCGAGGGGCCTCGACTGCCACCTTATTGTCGGGCTGTCCGTCCCGGGTACATTACGCGGGGTCGAAGGCGTAGGCCCGGCCGTCGCTGGTCGCAGTGATGACGCTGCGGTCGGTGGCCACCGAGACGCCCACCGGCCAGCCGGTGGCCTGTGGCAGGGGATACGTGTTGACGGTGCGCCCGTCGCCGATGCGGAAGACCAGCAGAGCCAGCGCATTGTCGCCGGAACGCACCACCGTGTAGCCGATGTCGTCGCCGGCCTGGCTGGACGTGCACAGCGGGGTGACGTCGTCGCGTCGCCAGATCACGTCGCCGCGCTCGCCGTTGTCGCGGACGGCGACCAGCTTGGCGCCGGGCCCGCCGCCGGACACGAGCAGGCCGCCGGGGGATACAGACGGCGGTGTTTGTGGTGAAAAACCCAAGGGCACAGACCATTTCGGCTTGCCGTCTTTGCCGTCGAGCGCCCACAGCTTGCCGTCGCGGCTGTTCACATACACCGTCGACCCGTCGGCGGAGAACACCGGACTGCCCAGTACACCGCCCGTGATCGCCTCGGAGTTCCACTCCGGCGACAGCACTTGGCCCACGTCGGCGCGATACCTCAGTGCGGTGAGGGTGGCCGCCGGGGCCCCGGGCTGCCAGATGCCGCTGACGATCAGGCCCGCCGACGGCGAGAGCGCGGGCGCCGCCGCGACGGGGCAGCCGGGCCCGGCGGCCTGGCAGTCACTGAGCCCGCGCTGGCTGTCGGTGGGGTCAACGCCTTGAACGAGGTCCACCGCCGACCCGACCATCTCGCCGCGGTGCGCGTCGACCACTTGGACTTGGCCGAGATGGGTGACCACCAGCAGCCGGTTGGGGCCGAGAAACCGCGGGGTCTGCGGCATCCCGATCACCGGATGCCGCCAGCGCACCCACTGCGTCGTCGGAAACGACAGCATCATGCCGGGCTGCCCGACGTACAGGTTGTCGAACTTGTCGAACAGCGGGCTGGCGAACCCGCCGCCGAGCACCAGCCGGGTGCACCAGCGCTGCCGGCCGTTGTTGTCGTGCTCCCACACCATCAGCGAACAACCGGCCGCGGTCTGCGCGTTGGCGGCCAGATAGTTGCTGGCCCCGAGCGCCACCGACGCGAACAGGCTGCCTTTGACCGAGCGGCTCCACGTCAGCTTCAGGGACTCAGCGCCGGCCGTGGTGGTGTAGCTGCTGTTTGCGGCGTCGGCGTATTGGGCCGACCAACCGGCCGCGGGCGCTGCATCCACCCAGGTGTCGGTGTTTCCGCAACCCGATACCAGGAGCAATGCCGCGCCCACGAGTGCCGCCAGCCGCCGGGGTGTGCGGTGTCGCGAGAACATGCGTCCTTCCGTCGGCGGGCGTGGCCTCATGAGGGTAACCCGGCGGTTCCTGCAGTCCGGCGTAGGCTTTGCGGCCATGACGACGATGTGGGGAGCACCGTTGCACAAGCGCTGGCGGGGTTCGCGGCTGCGCGACCCGCGTCAAGCGAAGTTTCTGACGCTGGCCTCGCTGAAATGGGTGCTGGCCAACCGCGCGTACACGCCGTGGTACCTGGTCCGCTACTGGCGACTGCTGAAGTTCAAGCTGGCCAACCCGCACATCATCACCCGGGGCATGGTTTTTCTGGGCAAAGGTGTCGAGATTCAGTCGACCCCGGAACTCGCGCAGATGGACATCGGCCGCTGGGTGCACATCGGCGACAAGAACACGATCCGCTGCCACGAGGGTTCGCTGCGGTTCGGGGACAAGGTCGTCCTCGGCCGCGACAACGTCATCAATACCTACCTCGACATCGAGCTGGGCGACTCGGTGCTGATGGCTGACTGGGTTTACGTCTGCGACTTCGACCATCGGATGGACGACATCAACATGCCGATCAAGGACCAGGGAATCCTCAAGAGCCCGGTGCGGATCGGGCCCGACACCTGGATCGCGGCCAAGTGCACCATTTTGCGCGGCACGATCGTCGGCCGCGGCTGTGTGCTGGGGTCGCACGCTGTCGTCAAGGGCCACATTCCGGACTACTCGATCGCGGTCGGTGCCCCGGCCAAGGTGGTGAAGAACCGTCGGGTGGCGTGGGAGACCTCGGCCGCGGAGCGGGCACAGTTGGCCGCCGCGCTGGCCGACATCGAACGCAAAAAAGCCAGCCGCTAGGGTTTCCCTTCTGCGCGAGCGTGCGTGTCGCGCCTGCGACACGCCGTCGCGTCTGGCATTTCGCGCACGCTCGCGGTTATGGCAGGAGGCTGCGCGGGTCGTCGGGAACCTGTGGTGTCTCCGCGTCCGACTTTGACCGGGGCGTCGACTTCTCCAGGAACCGCAGCAGTTCGACGGGGAACGGCAGCACCAGGGTCGAGTTCTTCTCGGCGGCCACCTCGACGACCGTTTCGAGAAGCCGTAGCTGGAGAGAAGAGGGGCTCGCGGCCATGACTCCCGCCGCCTGAGCCAGCTTCTGGGACGCCTGCAGTTCGCCGTCGGCCGTGATGACCCGGGCACGACGCTCGCGTTCGGCTTCGGCTTGGCGCGCGATCGACCGCTTCATCGAATCGGGCAGGGCCACGTCCTTGATCTCGACGCGGTCGATGTGAATGCCCCAGCCCATCGCGGGGCTGTCCAGCATCAG
>DASWBF010000440.1:0-5899 GCA_036390735.1 Mycobacterium sp.
TGCCATCGCGGCCATCTCGCTCAGCGTCGGACTCGTTGGGTGCGGAAAGGATTCCAAAACGAGCACCACCTCGACCACGACCACGACCACGACCACGACGTCGACCACGACCATATCCGCGCAGGCGTCGGGACCTCATCAAACAGTCGGCGACTACTTGAAAGAGAACAACATCCAAGAGACGCCGATAAGCCGCGGCACCCCTGGCGCGCCGGTCGTCGACCTAGGGCTGCCTGACGGATGGACGGCGCAGCCCGAGAGCGACGACGCGCCCTACGGCGCCATTGTGTTCGATACCCCGTCCGATCCCAACGACCCGCCCCGATTCCGCGCGTTCTTCGAGAAGCTGACCGGCAATGTCGACACAGACAAGCTACTGGCCGCTTCGCCGGGCGAGGTCCTGAACCTGCCGGGTTATGAAGGTGGCGAAGGCCAAAAAGACACACTGGCTAACTTCCCGGCATATTCGGTGGGCGGCGTATACACCAAGGACGGGGCGAAGCGGATGGCCGGGCAGAAGGCCGTGGTGATCCAAGGCTCGGACGGCATCTATCTGCTTCTACTCGTTGGTGACGCACCCGGCGCGGACGGTTCGGCATTGTTAGACGCCACCCAAGCGATCGACGAGAGGACCACCATCACAGCGTAAGTTGCTTCGCCGAATCACGTTGCCGGGCACCGGCACTGATGACCTGCGCCCCTGTGGTCAAGGGTGCTGCGATTTCTCGTGCAATGAGATTTCGATTCCGGACCGTCGCAGACACTTCGGCATGATTTAATCCGGCGAGCGTTTTGCGACAACCAACGCACCACCCGAGCGCAGGAGAGCAGCCTATGAATAAGTCAGCAGCAATCGTGGGCGTTGCCATCGCCGCCATCTCGCTCAGCGTCGGACTCGTCGGGTGCGGCAAGGATTCCAAAACGAGTACGACGTCGACATCGACGACGACCTCACCAACCACGACCAGCGCCGCGGCGACGACATCCGCGCAAGCATCGGGTCCTGCTCAGACGTTGGAGGAATACCTGCAGGCGAACAACATCCAGGCGACCGTGGTCACACACGGCACACCCGGCGCCCCGACGATCGACCTGCCTGTGCCTGAGGGCTGGAGCCAGCTTCCGGAGAGCGAGGACGCGCCCTACGGCGGCATCTCCTACGACGCCCCATCTGACCCGGCCTCCCCGGTGGCATTCAAAGCCCGCTTGTCAAAGCTGACCGGCAATATCGACACCGACAAGCTGCTGGTCGCGTCCGTCGGCGAGCTCAAGAACCAGCAGGGTTTCGACGGTGGCGACGGTGAAAAGAGCACACTCAGCGGCTTTCCCGCCTACCAGATTCTGGGCTCGTACACCAAGAACGGAGCGCAACGGGTAGGCGCCGAAAAGACCGCGGTGATCCAGGGCGCGGACGGCATCTACCTGCTCGAGATCGCCGGAAGCGGACCCGAGGCCGACGCTCAGGCGATCCAGAACGCGACGAACGTGATCGACGAAAAGACCACGATCACACCGTAAGTTGCGCCAGCGCGTACTCCGCTATCGCGATCAGTGCCTGCTTCGCCGAATCACGTTGCCGGGCATCAACACTGACCACCGGCACCCCTGCCGATAGCGAAAGTGCTTTGCGCACTTCGTCGATCGGGTAACTCGGCGCGCCGTCGAACTCATTGACCGCAACCAAGAACGGCAGCCCGAGGGCTTCGAAGAAGTCGACGGCGGCGAAACTGTCCTGCAGTCGCCGGATGTCCACTAGGATGATCGCGCCGATTGCGCCGCGCACCAAGTCATCCCACATGAACCAGAACCGCCGCTGCCCCGGGGTGCCGAACAAGTAGAGGACCAGATCCTCGTCCCCCAGTGTGATCCGGCCGAAGTCCATGGCCACCGTGGTGGTCTTCTTGTCCGGTGTGCCCTCGAGTTCGTCGACACCCACGGACGCCGTCGTGAGGATGGCCTCAGTGCGCAACGGCATGATCTCGGACACGGCGCCGACGAAAGTGGTCTTGCCCGAGCCGAATCCGCCGGCGATCACGATCTTGGTGGACGCAGGAGAATCAGAGCGTTCGGAGACCACGCAGCGTCCTTCCGATCAGCTCCTGTCGCTCCTCCACCGACGAGCTGTCGCCGAGAGTGCTCAGCACACGCACATGCCCAGTCTCCACCAGATCGCCAACCAACACGCGCGCCACGCCGAGGGGCAGGTTGAGCCGCGCCGCTATCTCCGCGACGGAGGGCCGGGCGGCACACAGCTTCACGATGTCCCCTCGTATGTCGTTGGGTGGCCATTGGTGAGCGCGGGCGGACTCGAACGCCTCGATCGGCGCCTCCAACGGCAACACAACGTTCGTGGTCGTCCGCCCGGCCGTCAGAGTGTACGGCCGCACCAAGTTCGGTTCGCTGCGGGGGTCCATCACGCCTCAAGAGTGCTGGGCAGCTCGTCGCGACGACTTCACAACGCCGCCAACACGTTCCACCAAGATCGCCATCTCGTAACCCACCTGGCCGATGTCACAGGAGGCGGACGCCAACGTCGCGAGGTGCGACCCGTCGCCCACCCGCATCAGCAGCAGATACCCGTTCTCCATCTCGACCACCGACTGCAGCACCCCGCCACCTTCGAACAGCTGCGCCGCCCCGGTGGACAAGCTCGCCAATCCCGAACTCACTGCGGCTAATTGGTCCGCCCGTTCGACCGGAAGATGCTCGCTGGCCGCCACCAGCAGCCCGTCGGCCGACACCAGCACTGCATGCGAAACACCGGGCACGTCGCGGGCGAACGCGGAGACCAGCCAGTCCAGCGGCTTGCCGTGAGTTGGATGTGTCGGCTGCGTCATTCGTTCTCCGGCTCGTCCTCTCGGGCGTGGGTGCGTCCTGCGCGAATCCCGCTCCAGTGGCTGGACAGCGACGCGCGCACGGCCTCCGGATCGCGTCCGATGACGGGCTCGTCGGCAACGCCGTTGTCCTCGTCGGGTTTCCGGTGTGCGGCGCCGTTGGGCCGGCCCGTCGGGGCGGGCTCGGCCGATCCGGGCACCAGGCGGGCGCCGGGCTCTCGCACCGGCAAACCATGCTCCGTGCGCTGATCGACCGGCACCTCCTCGGCCTGCGCGGCGGCCTCCCAGCCGCTGTCCCACACGGACTCCCACGACTGGAACGGCTGCATCAAGTCCTGCGGGTCGATCAGCCACTCCGACATCATCTTCTGAAAGATCACGTCGGTGTCGCCGAGCGGTGACGACGGCGGCCGGGTGCGCGACGCGGGTTCGTGCACCTCGGTTTCCGGCTGTGCAGCGGCCGGCTCTGACGGGACGTCTGCGGCGCGCGCGGGGGGCAATTCCTCCTCGGGCACACCCACGATCCCGCTGGCCCCGGGTGCTCGGCGAGGCGGCGACGACTCCTCGTCGTGCGGCGTGCCGTTGCGGTGCATCGGCGGCGGGGCGTGGAACTCACGCGGCGTGGCAGCGACCGGGCGGTCCTCGGGCCCCCGCCAGCCGAGCATTCCGGGTCGGTCGAGCAGTTCGGCTGGAATGAAGACACCCACGGTCGTGCCGGAGTCCGGTTGCCCCGCCATCGAGCTGCGCAGCCGCACCACCAGGCCGTGCTGGGCAGCGAGCCGTCCAACCACGTACAGACCCATGTGGCGGGTGGTGTAGGGGGTGACCTCGCCTCCGGACTCCAGACGCATGTTGGTCATCCGCAGGTCGCCCTCGGTCATGCCGAGCCCGGCGTCGCTGACCTCGACGACCAGGCCACGGCTGCCGGTATGCGCCGCGGACACCCGCACCTCCGACCCCGGCGGCGAATAGCGCAGCGCGTTGTCGATCAACTCGGCGAGCAGGTGCACGACGTCGCTGGCCGCCGAACCGACGATCGCGCTGTCCGGCACCGTCGCCGTCACGACGCGCTGATAGTCCTCCACCTGCGACGCGGCCGCCTTGATGACGTCGGCGACCGGCATGGACTCGGACTGCTCGCGACGGATCTTCGCGCCCGACAGCACCAGAAGATTGGTGCCGGTGCGGCGCATCCGCGCGGCGAGGTGGTCGAGCTTGAACAGCGCGTCGAGGCGCTGCGGATCGTCCTCGTTGCGTTCGAGTTCGTCGATCAACGCCAGCTGCTGGTCGACCAGCGATCGGCTGCGCCGCGACATCGTCTCGAACATGTCGCTGACGTGCAGTTGCAGCCGCGACTGCTCGGCCGCCATCAACAGCGCCTGCTCATGGAGGTCGTCGACGGCGTGGGCGACCTGGCCGATCTCCTCGGTGGTGTACACCGGGATCGGCTGGATCGGCCCGGGCTCGGCACCGGCCTGGATGCGTTCGACCTCGGCAGGCAGTTCCTCGTGCGCCACCCGAAGCGCGCCTTCGCGCAGCTGGCGCAGCGGACGCACCAGCGACCGGGCGACCAGCAGAACAACCAGAATTGCAGCCAAGATCGCGGCCAGCACGATCACCGCGTCGCGTATTGCGGCGTTGCGCGCCGACGACGCCTGCTCGTCGACCGCGGCGGTGACCGACGACGTCGTGTCACTGATCACCTTCTTGGCGATGTCGTCGGTGGCCTGCAGAGACGCAAGCAGGTCCGAGTTGCCGGGGAGCACGGCGGCCGGGTCGGAGATGATGGCCGTGCGGGCGAACATCTGGTCCTGCAGCGCCTTCGCGTCCGCTGAGCCGACCCCGAGCACCTGGTTCATTCCGGACAGCGTGGACGGCTCGGTACCGGCGAGCGTGATCATCGACGTGCGAAGTTCCGGCTCCGGCATCTCGCCGCCGCGAGTGACCAGCAGTTTCTGCATCAGCGTCTGGCCGCGGGTGCCCACGGCGCGGCTGAGGCCCTGGGCCTGGGCGCGGATCTTCTCGTCGCTCATTCGCACCGACCCGACGATCGCGTCCTCGGCGGTGAGCAGGATCGGCGCGTACGTCTGCACGGTGTCGCGCAACCCGATGCTGTTGGACGCGACCCGGTCCAGCAGCGGCGGACCGCCGTTGAGCAGGGTGGTGATGCCTCCGCGCACGTCAGGGTCGACGTCGGTGACCGACAGTTTGCGCTCTAACTCGGAGCGGGAGTCGTCGAACGCTTTGCGCGCCACCGGGCCGTCGGAACCCGAGGAATACGCCAGCAGAGCGCTTTCCAACGCGCCGGTGTAGTCCTGGATCGGCCCGACCATGTCGGCGCGCTCGGCGGCGCTGCGCAGATCGCGCGCGTCGGTGACGCTGTTGTAGACGCGCCAACCGCCGAACACGGCCGCGACCGCAATCGGAATGATGACGATTGCGAGCACCTTCCAGCGCACCGGCCAATTCGACAGCGACCATCGTGACGGGCGCTTGGCCGGCGCGACAGGCGGATTCTCTTTCGTCTCCTCAGGCAGCACCGGCTGCTCGAACATGGTCATCGTTGCACGCTCTTGTGAACGACCGATTCGATGTGCTGAATGTGCGCCTGGTTCATAGACTTTCCTGCTTTTCGACCCGACGTCGGGCGGCGCGGTAACCGCCTGGCAATCCGACGAGTATGCCAGCCGCCGCCTGTAGCCACCACCGGTTCTTACTGAACAGAGAGAGTTCACAGGCGCTACCCCGCGCCGCGGAAATTCTACGTGAGCAAATTTTCGTCCGCGAAGGGCGGCTTTATTGTTGTTGCCGTTCTGGAAGTTTAGTTTGCTCTTCGCGCAAGTGCCCATCGCGCGCGATCATTTGCACGTGTTCCGCGTGATGTTTCACTCACCGCGCATCGATGTGCCCACAACACTCACGACGGGCGTACACCGCGCTACGGCGGCGTAGACAGCCTGCAAAGCGTGGCCTGAACATTGGCGAAATATCGGGACTCGTAGCCATGACCAGTACAAAATTCCGCCATGAGCGACTATCTGCTAGTCCATGGCGGGTTCAACGGC
>DASWBF010000441.1:0-4298 GCA_036390735.1 Mycobacterium sp.
AAGATGGCGCTGGTGATCGCCGCCAAGGGCAGGGCCGCGGGCATGACGCGGCAAGGCGAGCGGTTCCAGCAGCCGAGCTAGTAGCTGCTGGTCTCGGTGTCGGGGGCCAGGGCGGTGATAAGCCAGAACCCGATGCCGAGCACCAGCGTGATTGCTCCGACGATGACAGCGGCGAGAGCCATCCCATGTCCCTCTTTGCCGGTGCGCTTCGTTTCGGTCATCGCGACGACGCCCAGCACGATCCCGACAAGCGACGGAATGAAGCAGAAGCACAGCGGCAGCCCCAGCAACGACGTCACCAGCGCGCCGATCGCCATGCCGCTGGTGCCTTGCGACGGGGGCGCTGCGTACGGGTCGTACGGGTTGTACGGATTGGCGCCGTACCCCTGATACGGAGGCGGGTACGGGGGATAGCCGGGGGGCGCGCCGGGCGGATACGTCGACGGGTAGTCGACCGGCGGGTACGGATTGGCCGGAGGACTTGGATACCCCTCCAACGACGGGTATTCGAAGGGCCGGTTCGGGTCGTTCGGGTCGTAAGTCACGGCACCGTCATGACTAGCTTTGGTAGCTGGCACCTATAGCCAGCAGGATGATGAAGATCAGTCCGAGCACAAGCGCCACGCCTCCGATGATGACGCCGGACAAAGCGAGTCCTCGCCCCTGGTCTCCACTCTGCTTGATTTGGTTCAGCGCGACGACGCCCATCACGATGCCAGCGATGGCGGCCACTGCGCCGCCGAATCCAAAGCAGAAGAGTGCCAGTGGAATGGCGAGGATCGAGGCCACCAGCGAGCCGATCGCCAGTCCGTTGGTGTGTGACTGCGGCGCGATCGGATAGCCGGGCTGATACGGAGCCGACGGGGGATAACCGCTTGGTGCCGACGGGGGATAACCGCTTGGTGGAGGTGGATATGCCGACGGGGGCGGATAGCTCGAAGGCGGGGGCGGATAGCCCGAAGGCGGAGCCGGATAGCTCGAAGGCGGAGCCGGATAGCTCGGCGGTGACTCATATCCCCCCGAAGGCGGTTGGTTCTCCCACCACCGCTCGCCTGGGCCGCCCGGTGTGCTCATGGCGATCAACCTAGCGTATTAGCAGGTCGGGCGGGCCGCTGTCGGCACGATGACGGGCAAATCGGGGCACAATCAAGCGGTGAGGCGCGTTGGGTGTGCAGACTGTGCCCGGCCCGGCGCACACATCGTGAGGAGTAAGGACGGATGACGAGCCCATTTCCGCAGGGACAGAACCCCAATACCCCGGCGCCGGGCGCTCGCGGCCCGTCGCTGCCCACCCCGCCGAAGGGCTGGCCGATCGGCTCGTACCCGGCGTACGCGGAGGCGCAACGTGCCGTCGACTACCTCGCCGACCAGCAGTTCCCGGTCCAGCAGGTCACCATCGTCGGCGTCGATCTGATGCAGGTCGAACGGGTCACCGGCCGGCTCACGTGGCCGAAGGTCCTCGGCGGCGGCGTGATCACCGGCGCGTGGCTGGGCATCTTCATCGGGCTGGTGCTCGGGGTGATTACCAGCAACCCGTGGGCACCGCTGTTGACAGGCGTGATCGCCGGCATCTTCTTCGGGTTGATCACCTCTGCGGTTCCGTACGCGATGACGCGTGGCACAAGAGATTTCAGCTCGACGATGCAGCTGGTGGCCGGCCGCTACGACGTGCTGTGCGATCCGCAGAACGCCGAAAAGGCGCGAGACTTGCTGGCCCGCTTGACGTTATAGCGGCTGCACCAGTCGTTGGCTCTGCGCTGAGGGCGTTGCTTTCTCGCACTTCCGCGCCCTGGTTGCAGAGTCGATGCGCATTGTGCCGCGGGCCGGTAACGATTGGCGACGCGGGGGCTCCACGTGTTGCACTTCACGCGCATCTGCCTCTACCGTTTGCGCGTGCCCGGCAAGTCGCGCAGCTCACTCGGCCGGCTCGGTGCGGCGGCCGTTGCGGCGCTGACCGCAGCGTCGGTGGTCTCGGCCTGCGGATCCGGCAGCAACGGCATCGTGATCAGCTTCTACACCCCCGCGGGCGATGCGAACACGTTCGCTGCGATCGCCAAAAAGTGCAGCGAGCAGTTTGACGGGCGGTTCACGATCCAGCAGATGAGCCTGCCGAAAGGCGCCGACGACCAGCGGCTGCAGCTCGCTCGTCGGCTCACCGGTAACGACCGGACCCTCGACGTCATGGCGCTCGACGTGGTGTGGACCGCCGAGTTCGCCGAGGCTGGCTGGGCATTGCCGCTGTCCGACGATCCCGCGGGACGGGCCGAGGCCGACGCCGTCACCGACACTCTGCCCGGGCCGCTGAAGACCGCCGAGTGGAACGACAAGCTCTACGCGGCACCGATCAGTACCAACACCCAATTGCTTTGGTACCGACCTGATTTGGTCACCACACCGCCAACCGACTGGGACGGCATGGTGGCCGAGGCCACCAGCCTTTACAACGCGGGCAAGCCGAGCTGGATCGCGGTGCAGGGCAAGCAGTACGAAGGCCTGGTGGTCTGGTTCAACACGTTGCTGGAAAGCGCAGGGGGACAGGTGCTTTCCGACGACGGCCAGACCGTCACGCTCACGGACACCCCGCAGCACCGGGAAGCCACGGTCAGGGCGCTGCAGATCATCAAGAACGTGGCCACCGCCCCGGGTGCCGACCCGTCGATCACCCAGACCAACGAGGAGACCGCGCGGCTGGCGCTGGAGCAGGGCAAGGCGGCGCTGGAGGTGAACTGGCCGTTCGTGCTGCCGTCGATGATGGGCAACGCGATCAAAGGCGGGGTGTCGTTCCTGCCGCTCAACCAGCGAAGCGACCTGGCCGGCGCCATCAACGACGTCGGGGACTTCGACGCCGACGACGCCCAGTTCGCCGCCGCCTACGACGCCACCAAGGCGGTGTTCGGCTTCGCGGCGTATCCGGGCGTGCAACCGGGCGTGCCGGCCAGGGTCACCTTGGGCGGGCTGAACCTGGCGGTGGCGAAGACCACCGGGCACAAGGCCGAAGCGTTCGAGGCCGTCCGCTGCCTGCGCAGTCTGGAGAACGAGAAGTACCTGTCCATCCAGGGCGGTCTGCCCACGGTCCGGGCGTCGCTGTACGACGACCCGCAGTTCCAGCTCAAGTACCCGGCGTACGAGATCATCCGCAACCAGCTCACCGACGCCGCGGTGCGCCCTCTGACACCGAACTACCAGTCCGTGTCGATGCGGATCTCGGCCACGCTCGCTCCGATCACCGAGATCGACCCGGAGAAGACCGCCGACAAACTCGCCGCCGAGGTGCAGAAGGCGATCGACGGCAAGGGGCTGATCCCGTGACGAGAACCGTCGCTCTTCGCGCAAGCGGCTCATCGGCGGCGTCCGACGAGCGCAGGTCACAGCGACGGCTGGCGTACCTGCTCATCACTCCCGCGGTGCTGCTCATGCTGGCCGTCACCGCCTACCCGATCGCCTACGCGGTGTGGCTCAGTCTGCAGAAGGTCAGCCTGGCCACTCCCGGCGACTCCACGTTCGTCGGGCTGGCGAACTATCAGACCGTGCTCACCGACCGCTACTGGTGGACGGCGTTCGCGGTCACCCTGGCGATCACGGTGGTCTCGGTGTCCATCGAGTTGGTGCTCGGCCTGGCGCTGGCGCTGGTGATGCACCGGACCATCTTCGGCAAGGGCGTGGTGCGCACCGCGGTGCTGATCCCGTACGGCATCGTGACCGTTGCGGCGTCCTACAGCTGGTACTACGCGTGGACACCGGGCACCGGCTATCTGGCCAACCTGCTGCCGGACGGCAGCGCGCCGCTGACACATCAGATCCCGTCGCTGGGCATCATCGTGCTCGCCGAGGTGTGGAAGACCACCCCGTTCATGGCGCTGCTATTGCTGGCCGGTCTGGCGCTGGTACCCGACGAGTTATTGCGCGCTGCGCAAGTGGACGGCGCGGGAGCGTGGAAGAGGCTAGTCAAGGTGACGCTGCCGCTGATCAAGCCCGCGATTTTGGTGGCGCTGCTGTTCCGCACCCTGGATGCGTTCCGCATCTTCGACAACATCTACGTCCTCACCGGCGGTGCCAACAACACCGGCTCGGTGTCAATCCTGGGCTACGACAACCTGTTCAAGGCCTTCAACCTCGGTCTGGGCTCGGCGATCAGCGTGCTGATCTTCCTGTGCGTCGCGGTGATCGCATTCATCTTCATCAAGCTGTTCGGGACGTCGGCGCCCGGAGCGGACGACGGGAATCGCTGAGATGGCAGAAAGAGTCGGCGCCGGCCGAAAAGCGTGGTGGGTGATCGTCGACGTCCTCGTGGTCGTCTA
>DASWBF010000442.1:0-4627 GCA_036390735.1 Mycobacterium sp.
GCCACGGCCAGGCGACTCGGCGCCCGCACCAGCGGCTACGACGTGCGTCCCGAGGTCGCCGAACAGGTGCGGTCGGTGGGCGCGCAGTGGCTGGATTTGGGCATCGACGCCGCCGGCGAGGGCGGCTACGCGCGTGAGCTGACTGACCAGGAACGTGCGCAGCAGCAGAAGAAGCTGGAAGAGGCGATCAAGGGATTCGACGTGGTGATCACCACCGCGCTGGTGCCCGGGCGGCCGGCTCCGCGGCTGGTTACGGCCGAGGCAGTGGCCGGCATGGCGCCCGGCAGCGTGGTGGTGGACCTGGCCGGGGAGGCCGGCGGCAACTGCGAGCTGACCGAGCCGGGACGCACCGTCGTCAAGCACGACGTGACGATCGCATCGCCGCTGAACCTGCCGGCGACCATGCCCGAGCACGCCAGCGAGTTGTACTCCAAGAACATCACCGCGCTGCTGGAACTGCTCGTCAAGGACGGGAGGTGGGCGCCGGACTTCGACGACGAGATCGTCGCGGAGGCATGCGTCACGCGAACAGGAGGCGACAGCTAAGTGTATGAACAATTGTTGGCCAACCTGGCGATCCTGGTGCTGTCCGGGTTAGTCGGCTTCGCGGTGATCTCCAAGGTGCCCAACACCTTGCACACACCGCTGATGTCGGGCACCAACGCGATCCACGGCATCGTGCTGATCGGCGCGTTGGTGGTGTTCGGCCGAGTCGAGCACCCGTCGATCGCGATCCAGGCCATCCTCTTCGTGGCGGTGGTATTCGGCACGCTCAACGTCGTCGGCGGGTTCGTCGTCACCGACCGCATGCTGGGCATGTTCAAAGGCAAGAAACCACAAGCGGTTAAAGCCGACACGGACGGACAAGTGCGATGAACTACCTCGTCGTGCTGTTGTACCTCGTCTCGTTCGCAATGTTCATCTACGGCCTGATGGGGTTGACCGGACCCAAGACCGCGGTGCGTGGCAACTTGATCGCTGCCGCGGGCATGGCAATTGCGGTCGTCGCCACGCTGATCGCAATCCGCGACACCGATCACTGGCCGCTGATCGTCGCAGGATTGCTGCTAGGTGTGGTGCTGGGTGTGCCGCCTGCCCGGCTGACCAAGATGACCGCGATGCCCCAGCTGGTGGCGCTGTTCAACGGCGTTGGCGGCGGTACGGTCGCGCTGATCGCACTCGCGGAATTCATTGATACAGAAGGTTTTTCGGCGTTCAAGCACGGTGAGTCACCGACCGCGCACATCGTCGTCGCGTCGCTGTTCTCCGCGATCATCGGGTCGATCTCGTTCTGGGGCTCGCTCGTCGCGTTCGGCAAGCTGCAGGAGATCCTGCCCCAGCGGCCGATCGGTCTGGGCAAGGCACAGCAGGCGCTCAACGCGCTGCTGCTGCTCGGCTCGATCGCCTGCGCGGTGGTGATCGGGCTCGGCGCTCACCCGGGCGAGGGTGTCTCGCTGTGGTGGATGATCGGCGTGCTGGCCGCCGCGGCGGTGCTCGGGCTGATGGTGGTGCTGCCGATCGGCGGCGCCGACATGCCGGTGGTGATCTCGCTGCTGAACGCGATGACCGGGGTGTCGGCTGCGGCAGCGGGTTTGGCGCTGAACAACACCGCGATGATCGTGGCCGGCATGATCGTCGGCGCATCCGGTTCGATCCTGACGAACCTGATGGCCAAGGCGATGAACCGATCGATCCCGGCGATCGTCGCCGGCGGCTTCGGCGGCGGCGGGGTGGCTCCCACGGGTGGCGACGGCGTCGACCGCACGGTCAAGTCCACCTCGGCCGCCGACGCCGCGATCCAGATGGCCTACGCCAACCAGGTGATCGTCGTGCCCGGTTACGGCATGGCCGTGGCCCAGGCGCAACACGCGGTCAAGGACATGGCCGCGCTCCTCGAGAAGCGTGGCGTGCCGGTCAAGTACGCGATCCACCCGGTGGCCGGCCGGATGCCGGGCCACATGAACGTGCTGCTGGCCGAGGCCGACGTCGAATACGACGCGATGAAACAGATGGACGACATCAACGACGAGTTCGCCCGCACCGATGTCGCGATCGTCATCGGCGCCAACGACGTCACCAACCCGGCGGCGCGCAGCGACGCCAGCTCGCCGATCTACGGCATGCCGATCCTCAACGTCGACAAGAGCAAGTCCGTCATCGTGCTCAAGCGGTCGATGAGGTCCGGCTTCGCCGGAATCGACAACCCGCTGTTCTACGGCGACGGCACGACGATGCTGTTCGGCGACGCGAAGAAGTCGGTCAGCGAGGTCACCGAGGAGCTCAAGGCGCTGTAGGGCCGGCCATTCTCGCGGGGACGGCCAACCCGCCAGTGGGAATGAGGATGTACGTGGCTGTGGTCCGGACCAGCACACGGTCTTCAGGGTCGACGACCGAACATTCGGTGCTGAGGAGCCTGCGGCCTCCGTGCACCAATTTGGCTTCCGCGATCAGTGGACCGCCATGGGGCTGCCGGTAACCGCGGACGTGCATGTCCGTTGTGACGGTGAACTGGGAACTCAGGTCGTAGCAACCGATAAGGCAACAGGCACAGGCCGCATCCGCGAACGTTGCGAGCATCCCTCCATGGACGGTGCCTTCGAAAAGCACTCTGACATCGTCGGTGAGCGGCATGGAGAGTACCGCGAGACCCGGCCTCCTGGCGGACGACGCTGAACTGCAATCGGTCGTGGACAGGAGAGTTGCGTAGCTCCGCAGTGCTCAACCTGCCCCGTCCTCCTGCTTGCTAGACCTTTCCTGCCGACCGAGCGGACATTCAATGTCAATCGACATGAAAATTTGTCATGCGGCATAACAAATAACAGCATCGTCAAGCAAAACCTCCCCGCCGGCGGGCATGGCGCGGGGTGATGGAACGACGGCGATAACCGCTCCGCAAATAGTCTCGGCGACAACAACATTCGCCCAAGACGCACGCTGACACTGCGAGCAGACACCGACTACGGGTCGTCTTCGTCGTCTTCGGGTAGGTATCGGCCGGGGTGGAAGAAGTTGTTGATGCCGGGTTTGAGGTTCAGGTGCGGGGGTGGGGAGCCATTCGACGATGCCGTCGGGGTTGAGCCGGGTGGTCCAGCCTTCGTCGTGCAGTGTGTGGTCGGTGTGACACCCGAAGGCCAGGTTGTCGGGTTCGGTGAGCCCGTCGCGGGCGTGCGCGCGCAGGTGCATGACTTCGCACTCATAGCCGGGTTTGTCGCAGCCCGGGGCGGTGCACCCGCCATCTCTCGCGTACAGCACGATGCGCTGGTCCGCCGAGGCGATGCGGGTGCGGCCCAGATACAGCGGCCGATTGGAGTGCTCGTCGAACACCGCCAGATAGTGGTAGGCGGATTTGGCTTCCTTGATCACGTCGCGCATCGGCAGCCAGCTGCCGCCGCCGGTGTCGGCCTTGCCCACCCCTGACTGCAGTTCTTGCAGGGTGGTGCGCACGATGATGGTGGCCGGCAGCCCGCGGTGCTGGCCCAGCTCGCCGGAGGCCAGCACACTGCGGCCCATCGCGGTCAACGCGTCATGGGCGCGCTGCGCGCGGGTGCGGGTATCGGCGCGCACCGATTCTTCGGGCGGCGCCCCGTCCACCGTCGGCGTCGGGTCCTCGGGATTGCACATGCCCGGGGCGCCCAGTTTGGCGATCACCGCGTCCAGGGTGGCGCGCAGCTGCGGGTCGGCGATCAGGGTGCCCTGACTCATCCCGTCGCATCCTTGGGCGCCCCAGGAAAACCCGCGCTTGCGGGCCCGATCCAGATCAGAGAAGGTGCCGTCGGGGTTGATCAGCGCGGCCATCCGGTCGGCGGCCTGCTGCAGCTGGTCGGGGCGCAGCTGCGCGGCCATCTCACCCAGCATCTGCTCGTCGCGGTCGCGTTCCTGGGCCGGATAGCTGGCGGGCAGCTGATGGAAGAAGTTCCGGATGATCGCCACATGCTCGGCGCCGATCTCCCCGGCCCGCGCCTTGCTCGCGGTGGTGGGCCACAGCGGCTCCAGCGGCTCCCCCGACAGCGCCCGGCGATGCCCCAGCTGTCCGGCGTCGCTGATCAGCCGACGCGCCGCGCTCGGGCGGATCTTGAGCCGATCGGCCAGCACCCGCGGCAACGGACCCCCGATATCCGACGGCACCGCCCGCTCGCCCAGCTGATTGACCAACTCGTAGTGCCACGCTGGAACCTTGCGCGCGATCGTCATCAGGCGGCTCATCACCAGCACGCAATCCATTTCCGACAACGCCTCAAACGACAGCCCGGCGAACACGTCCGCGTCGGCCTCCAACGCCTCAAGGGCGGCGAAGACCGCCTCCCGACCGTCCAACAGATTCGAACGCATGAGCGAATTCTATCCCCGCCCGCCGACAACTTCCCGCACCATCCACACCCGAAAGACCTGTGGACAAAACCGGATTCGCTCACACTGACATGTCAGAGCCCTGTGTTAGATGCTCAGACCAGTTCGATCGCGTCGGCGATCGACTGCAGGATCAGAGAGGGCCGAAACGGGTATTTCTCCACTTCGTCCAACGACGTCGAGCCGCTGAGCACCAGGATCGTTTCCAGGCCGGCCTCGATGCCGGCGACGACGTCGGTGTCCATCCGATCGCCCACCATCACGGTGCTCTCCGAGTGCG
>DASWBF010000443.1:0-4396 GCA_036390735.1 Mycobacterium sp.
CCGTCGCAGTCGACCAGGCCGTCGGCTGCCGGGTCGATGTAGTCGCCTCCGGGGTTGAGGTTCGCCAGCCGCGGCTGAGGTGTCACCCCGGAGTCGATTACGGCGACCGCTACTCCCCTGCCGCGTGAGGTCTTCCATGCCTCAGGCAGGTTCAGCATGTCCTGGCTGGGCGGCACCGCCGCAGGGTCGAAGCCGGGCAGGGCGCCGAAGAACGAACATTGCCCGCTCTGGCGCATCTCCTGGTCGGGCCCGGGTGGACCGTCCGCAGGCAGCGCGGCGGGATCGACGACCGGCATCGACAGCGCCCAGGCCTGCGGCGGCGGGCTGCACAACACCAGCAGCGCGATGGCCGCGGCGATGGAAACCAGTTGGCGCATCATCAGATAGCCCCTCGGTTGCGGATCAGGCTGACCAGGCCGACGAGCCACAACATCGCCGGCAGGATCGTGATCAGCAGCATGTTCTCGAACAAATCCAGCCAGCGCCGGCGCGGGATCGACAACTCGCGTGGCTTGATGACGGCGGCCCCGATCAGCACCGCGGTCAAACCGACGCCGGCCGCGGCCGCATAGCAGCCGGCGATCAGGTGATCGGTGGCGGTGAACGACACCGTCAACGCTGCGGCGCTCAGAAACGGGGTGGCCAAAAACCACAGCGAAGGGATCGCCGAATCCCAGATCCGCATCCGCAGCACGGTGACGGTCGTCGTGGTCACCACCAGCCACCAGGCCAATAACGACGGCGCGGCGGGCAGCCACAGCACCAACACCGATCCGATGACCGACAGCACAACTGAGGCCGCGACCATACCGCTCTGATACGAGTTGCACGTCGCGGTCTTGCGGGGCAGATCCTCGATCTCAGCTAGCGAGGACGGCGCTGGTGTCGGCTCGCCCGGGGCGGGCACATTGGGCAACGGGAAGCGCGCCCACACCGCCGACGCGGTGGGCGCATTGCTGGCCACCAGCAGCGACACCGCCAGCACGCCGCAGCCCAACGTCAGGTAGGGCAGGTGCCACAGGATGCGCACCGCGGCCGCTGCGGCCACGGTCGCTGACACGGCGATGATCGCGGTGTGGGTGGCTACCCAACTGTTGGTGATCGCCAGCAACAGCAGTGACCACGTCACCAGGCCCGCCGCGGCCAAAAATACCCGGGGTGCGGCGCCCTCACCGGGCAGCGACGCGGCCAGGGCCAGCGCCAGCGGAACCGTGGTTGCCACACCCATGCGTCCGGCGGCCTGTGTGAGCCCACGCCGGCGCAGCACCACAGTGGCGCCGATGAACACGACACCCAGTACGCCCAGTGCGGCCGCGGCCCATAGGTTGTAGCCGTGGTGCCAGCCGGAGACGGCCAGTGCGCACACCAGCGCACCCAGGCTCAACACCACCGCCTGCGCCATCGCGCCCAGCATGGCGTGCTCGAAAGGTTTGAACTGGCGGGCGGAGTGAATCGCCGAGGCGTCGGCGATGTCCTCGACGACAGGTGGCGCGGCGGGGCCAGGAGGCAACTTGCACAGCACGAGTTGCTCGCCGTCGTCAATGGCCAGCGTTTCCAATGTGGCGTCCAGGCTGAACGGGGTACCGCCCAGCGGGGCAAGCGAATACGGTCTCAGCCCGTCCTCACTTGCGTCCTCGGGTGACAACTCGTCGTCGTCGCACCCGGAGGCCAGCGTCGCCCGGATCCGTGGAATCAATTCGCGGATGGCCAGCGTGGTCGGCAGGGCCAGGTCCGCGGCGGCGCCATCGCCGATCACGGCGACACGGATTTGCCCAGTAGCAGCAGGATCCATCGGTCAGAATCTCCCCGTTTCATCAGAGCGGACCCGATGCGGCTGGCGGGCCGGATAGTGCTGTGCCACAGCGCCAGCCAGATTCATCAGCGCCTTGCGCGTGCGTTTGTTCAGCGTGGCGAAGTCGATGCCCCCGCCCTCGGCCAGATGCGCATCGTAGGGAACCCTGATCACCTCGGAGATCTGCTCACGGAACGTGGCCTCCACCTCGTCAAGGTCGACCATCGGCTTGCCCTTGGCCGTGGCGTCGAGGGCCACCACTGTTCGCGGCAGCAGCCGGCCGAACCCGTGTGCCTGCAGCCATGACAGCGTCGACCAGGCGCCGTTGAGGCCGGGCGCGTCCTGGGGGGCCACCACGACGAGGCTGTCGACCTGCTTGGCGATCGTGGCGAACAGTGGCGAGGTAATCGACGTGCCGCAGTCGAGCAGGACCACGTTGTAGTGCATCTTGAGGATCTTCATCGCCGACTCGAAGTCCTGGCTGTTCAGCGTGTACGACGACCGCGGATCATTCTGTGCGGCAAGCAATTCCAGCCGGTCGTCATTCTGCACAGTAAATATCCGAACGCTTGAGTAGCTGCCGGCGTTCTGCAAGGACGACAGCGCCTCAATGTTGGCGCGGGGGCCTCCGTGCTCATGGAAGCGCGACGAGAGGTTGCCGAGATCGGTATCGACGTCCACTGCGATCACCCGGTCGCCACGCTCGCGGGCGATCGCGCTGCCCGCGGCGACGGTCATGGTCGTCTTGCCCACCCCGCCCTTGGCGTTGACGAACGCGACCACATAGACGTCGACCAAAGAGCTGCGGATGCGCCGGATCAGCTCCTCGGCCTGCACCTGTGCGGCGCTGGGACCCGGAGTGATCAGTCCGAACGTCATCTTCGAGACGACCTTGCGCCAGCCCTTGCCGGCAGGTCGGCGGCGGGAAGACACCACGCGCTCATGCTCTGTCCCGGGACCATAGCCGCCGCCGGGACCGAACGGCGCTGCACCATCACCCAACGGGCCACCGAACAAGGCCTGAGGACTCGACACTGGCCGTTGCGGGTTGCGCGGCGGATGGGACGCCGGCCGGCCTTGTTGCGGCGAGTGCTCCTGCGCGGCAGGCGGATCAGTGAAGAACCCACCGACGGACGGATCCCAGCCGGATGCGGCGTCGGGCTGCGAGAGCATCGCCGTGTTGTCGTCGGGCTCCTGCGAGCTTGGCTGCCACCCGGTCGCCGCGTTGGGTGCCGCGGCGTTTGGGTGGGGCTGGGAACTGGGCTGATAAGGCTGGTGCGGCCGTGGTGGGCGGCCCGCGTGCTGCGGGGCCGGCCCGGCCGGCGGCGCAGTGGCAGACCGGCGCTCATCGGCCGGGTGTTGCGGCTGGGGCAGTCGGCGCTGCGGACCGGTATCGGCTGCCGTCGGTGACGACGGCGGCCGCTGGTTCTCCTGCGGCGCTGGGGTTCGCCGCTGCTGTTCGGGCGACTGCTCGGGTCGCGGCTCGTGGTCGGGGGCGAAGAAATCAGAGGGTGTGCTCATCGTTTCGTATCCGCTTTCGGTTGCAATGGTCAGATGCTGAAGTTTTCCTCGGGAAACCATGTGCCAGAAGGTAATCGGTCGGTCAGATCACGCACCGCCATCGCGACGGCAAAGGAGTCGCCGGGGGCGAACACCGAGTTGCCACCGGCGCGCGGCTCCCCTGCCGGTGGGCTAATGAGAATCAGCCCAACCTGCGTGCTGACGACGTTGACACTGACATCGGTTTGATGGCGCGCGCCGTTGGTCGCCTCGTGGGCGGTGAGTTCGACGGTGATGCGATCGCCGGTGCGAGCTAGCTCCATGATCTCAGCGTCTCGCTCGGCGACCCCGAGGTCGGTCAGCGTCTCCACGATGTCGGCGCCGCGGCCGATGCGGTCGTCGATCGCCTTGCCGATGTCCATCGGCAACGAGAACTCGCTCAACGGTGCCGGCTGCTGATTGGCAGGCAGCCCGGCGGTGATGATCGCCACGATCGCCTCACTGTGGGTCAGCTGCAGCGGGGTGAACGTCACCATCTGCGCATAGCGCAGCGCCACCACCGCATCCGGCGGTGACGAGCGGGCCAGCACGCCCCGCAGGATTTGGTCGGCGTCGATGATGGTGTACCACTCCAGCCACTGGCGGGCCTGGCATACCGTCTTAACAGCCTGGGCCACAGACGATCTCACGTGACCTCGGGAGTCGATGACCCCGGCTGCGGTGAGTTCATCGACGCACTGCTCGGTGAAGGAATCACGCTCAGAGGGGTCGACGTAGGGGCTGGTGATCGCCAGCTTCCAGGGATAGGACCCGGCGTGCAGATAGTCGGCGAGAAACCATGCCTGCCGGGCGGTCACCTCCACCGCCTCGTAGCTAGTCGCCGGCATTGCCCTGCCCATCAGATATCACTTCAGCCTGCTCCAACTCCCGCAGCACCGGCTCCAGTGCGCGCTCGATGAGATAGGAGTTGGTGATCCCCCACCGCTTGGTCTGGACCTCGAGCCGTTGAAACATGATGCTGCTGATCCGGATCGTGGTGGCGACCTTGGGTGCCTGGGCCGCCGCGCGGGCCTGCAACTCCTGTACCAGATCTGATGCCATAGC
>DASWBF010000444.1:0-6372 GCA_036390735.1 Mycobacterium sp.
GCTGCAAGTTCGGCGCCGAAGCCCAGTGTGCGCGGCCCCTCGTGCATCACCACGGCCCGGCCGGTCTTGCGGATCGACGCGGCGACGGTGTCGAAGTCCAGCGGGTTCAACGACCGGAGGTCGACGACCTCGAGTTGCCAATCATGGTGGGCAGCAGCCATGTCGGCCGCGCTCAACGCGGTCTGCACCAGACCGCCGTAAGTCAGGACCGTGACGTGATCGCCGCTGCGGCGCACCGCCGCCCGACCGATCGGCAGACCCGGTGTGCTGGTGTCGATGTCTCCGCGACTCCAGTAGCGGCGTTTCGGCTCCAGGTAGATCACCGGGTCCCGACTGGAGATCGCGTGTCGCAACAGCCAATACGCGTCAGCGGGTGTGGACGGGACGACGACCTTCAGGCCCGCGGTATGCAGCCAGTAGGTCTCGGTGGACTCCGAATGATGCTCGACGGCGCCGATCCCGCCGAACGACGGCACCCGCACGGTGACCGGCATGTCGATCTCCCCGAGCGTGCGCATGCGGTACTTAGCCAGGTGACTGACGATCTGGTCGAACGCGGGATAGCTGAAGCCGTCGAACTGGATTTCCGGCACCGCGACGAATCCTCGCAGCGCAAGTCCGATGGCGATCCCGATCAATGCCGATTCGGCCAGCGGAGTGTCGAAACACCTTGGTTCCCCGAAGGTTTCAACCAGGCCTTCGGTCACCCGGAACACGCCGCCCAGCTTCGCGACGTCCTCGCCGAACACCAGCACCCGCTCGTCGGCGGCCATCTCGTCGTGCAACGCCCGGTTGATGGCCTGTACCATCGTCACGTTCGTCGCCGATGAGCGCTTGCGCGAAGAGCAACGGACTGACGCCACCTCGGTCAGCATCGCGCCGATCGGTTCCGGTGTGGCCGTGGGCCGATCCATCATCTGCGTCACATCAGACCTCCTTCGCCAACTCGCTCAGCAGCTGCTGTCGTTGATCTGCGAGATTGGGGGTGATGTCGGCGTAGGTGGTGTCGAACATCTCGATCACGTCGATGTCTTCCGCTTCGACGACCGCGGTGCGCAGTTCGTTTCGCATGCGGGCAGATCGCGCCTGCACACGGTCGTCCAGTCGCGCGTTCCACACTCCGACGTGGCGAAGATAGTTGCGGTACCGCGTGATCGGGTCCAGGGCCGCCCAGTGCTCGACCTCCGCCTGGGAGCGGTATCGTGTCGGGTCGTCCGATGTGGTGTGCGGTCCCATCCGGTAGGTGATCGCCTCGATCAGCGTAGGCCCACCACCGTCGCGCGCCCGATCCGCAGCGTCGGCCATCACCGCATAGCAGGCCAGCGGGTCGTTGCCGTCGACACGAATCCCGGGGATCCCGTAGCCGATAGCGCGGTGGGCGATCGACGGACCAGCATGCTGGCGGCTCACCGGCACCGAGATCGCCCATTGGTTGTTCTGCACGAAGAAGATGCACGGTGCGGCGAATACCGAAGCGACATTGAGCGCTTCATGCGCGTCGCCCGTGCTGGTTGCGCCGTCGCCAAGGTACGCCACCGTCACCGAGTCCTCGCCGAGACGCTGCGCGGCCATTGCGGCCCCGACCGCATGCAGCCCGTGAGTGCCGATCGGTATCGCAATCGGAGCGCAGCGCTTACGGGTGAATTCCAGTCCGCCGTGCCAGATTCCGCGCCAGACCGCGCCGATCTTGGCGGGCGCGATCCCGCGCAGCAGAAACACCCCGAGTTCGCGGTATTGCGGAAACAGCCAGTCCGTCTTGCGAAGACACGCTGCCGACCCGATCTGCGCGGCTTCCTGCCCGCGACACGACGCGAACAACGCTAGCTCCCCCTGGCGCTGCAGGTTCACGAACTCGGTGTCCAGATCGCGGGTCACGACCATCAACTCGTACAGCCACGCCAGGGTTTCGTCGGGCAGCGCACGGTTGTATCTGCCGTCGGATGTCGGCAGACCATCTGGACCGATCAGCCTGACCGGTTCCAAATCGACTGTCGTCGGCACGCCGCCTCCTCATATCCGGCCCTTGGGAGACGCCTTCGGCGGCGACTTCCGACCTGAGCGGCGTCACTGCACGACGGGTCTCAGCAAACCCGCACACACGCCCACGTGGGGGTCCGGCGGTGCGTCCGCCGAAACCCGCCGTAGCACTGGCGCTGCCGCCATTATGCGCTCGAAACCGATTACCCCGCCGGATCACGCGGCGCGGGCACAGCGTGTCGTGACCAGTGCTCAGTCGCCGCGTGCAGCGTTACCGGACAGCAACCTTTTCGTTACAGACCGACCTCGCGGGCGATCACCATCAGCTGCACTTCCGTGGTGCCCTCACCGATTTCGAGGATCTTGCTGTCGCGGTAGTGCCGGGCCACAGCGAACTCGTTCATGAACCCGTACCCGCCGAAGATCTGCGTGCCGTCGCGGGCGTTGTCCATGGCCGCTTCACTGGCCACCATCTTGGCGATCGCGGCCTGCTTCTTGAACGGCTTGCCCGACAGCATCAGCGCGGCCGCGTCGTAGTACGCGGTCCGTGCGGTGTGCGCGCGCGCCTCCATCCGCGCGATCTTGAACGCGATCGCCTGGTTGCGGCCGATCGGCCGACCGAATGCCTCCCGCTCCTTGGAGTACTTCACGCACTCGTCGACGCAGCCTTGCGCGGCGCCAACGGACAACGCCGCGATGGCGATCCGGCCCTCGTCGAGGATGCGCAGGAAGTTCCCGTAGCCACGACCGCGCTCCCCCAGCAGGTTCTCCTGCGGTACCCGGACGTCGTCGAAGCTCAACGGATGTGTGTCCGACGCGTTCCAGCCGACCTTGTTGTAGGCCGGCTCGGCCGTGAACCCAGGCGTGGGCACTGGTACGAGGATCGACGAAATCTCTTTCCTGCCATCGGCATTGCCCGTCACCGCGGTGACGGTGATCAGCTTGGTGATGTCGGTGCCCGAGTTTGTGATGAACTGCTTGCTGCCGTTGATCACCCAGTGCCCGTCGTCGAGCCGCGCGGTGGTCTTCGTCGCGCCTGCGTCGGTTCCGCCGCCGGGTTCGGTCAACCCGAACGCCGCGAGCACCCGCCCGCTTGTCAACTGCGGCAACCACTCCTGTTTCTGCGCCTCGTTTCCGAAGCGGTACACCGGCATTGCGCCCAGCGACACGCCGGCCTCCAACGTGATCGCCACGCTCTGGTCGATTTTGCCGAGTTCCTCCAGAGCCAGGCACAGTGCGAAGTAGTCGCCGCCCATCCCGCCGTACTCTTCGGGGAACGGCAGGCCGAACAGCCCCATGTCGGCCATGCCGGAGACGACCTCGTACGGGAACGAGTGCTCGGCGTCGTGGCGTGCTGCCACCGGCGCGACCACGCTTTGGGCGAAGTCGCGCAACGTCTTTGCGAGTTGCTGGTAGTGGTCCGGCAGGGTGCCAGTGGACAGAAAGTCGCTCATCACTGTCTCCTCTTCGCGCGAGCGCTCATCGGGCGGGTTCTTCTTCTTTCTGGGTGATCCGGGCCAGCGGCTGGCCCACCTTGACTTGGTCGCCGACATCGACGAGCAGTTCGGCGACGCCGTCGATCGGCGCGGTCAGGGCATGTTCCATCTTCATCGCTTCGACGGTCACGACCACCGTGCCGGCGGTGACGGGTGTTTCGGAGTCTTCGGGGTCGACGCCGACGGCGACGACGGTGCCGGGCATCGGGCTGTTGAGCTCCGCGTCGCCGCTGTGCTCGTCGTCGGGGCGCACGGCGGCCTCCTGCACCTCGGCGACCTCGACGGTCCCCGCGGAGCCGGCCAGCCAGATGTGGCCCCGGTCGGCGGCGACAATGTACTCGCTGCGCAGACCGTCCAGAGTGAGTGCGAGTTTCGATCCATCGAGAACTGCAGTGAGAGAGCGATTTTCGCCATCCTCAACGCGGGCCGTGGCGTGTCCGGGTTGCCCGGTGATGCGGACGTGATCGGTGCGTTCGCCAGTGTGCAGCCTAATGCTGGTCGGGGCGTCACCCCCGACGCGCCACCCGGAAGGCTGCGTCCACAGGTCGTTCGTCGCGGCGCCCCACACCGTCAGCCACCGATACGCCCCAGCGGCGATGAGCTGGTCGTCCGTCGGTGGCGCGGAGGTGAATTCGCCGACCCTGCGGTCGAGCAGACCGGTGTCGAGGCGACCGGCGACCACATCGGGATCGGCCAACAGGAAGCGGAGGAACTCGACGTTGGTCACCACCCCGAGCACCGCGGTGTCGGCCAAAGCGCGGTCGAGCAGTCCCAGTGCTGCGGCGCGGTCGGCGCCGTGGGCGATCACCTTCGCCAGCATCGGGTCGTAGTCACTGCCGACGTCTATGCCGGCGGCCAGACCGGAATCGACGCGGATGCCGGGCATCTGAGGTTCGACGACGTCGAGCACCGGGCCACCGGTGGGCAGGAAGCCGCGTCCCGGGTCCTCGGCGTACACCCGCGCCTCGATTGCGTGGCCATGCAGCGCAATGTCGTCTTGCGTGACGGGAAGCTTCTCGCCGGCCGCGATCCGAACCTGCCACTCGACCAGGTCCCACCCGGTGACCATCTCAGTCACTGGGTGCTCCACCTGCAGGCGGGTGTTCATCTCGAGGAAGAAGAACTCGTCGGGCCGGTCCGCGGAGACGATGAATTCCACTGTGCCGGCGCCGGTGTAGTCGACGCTGCGGGCGGTGTCACACGCCGCGGCCCCGATGCGGGCCCGCGTCGCGTCGTCGAGCAGCGGTGACGGCGCCTCCTCGATCACCTTCTGGTGGCGCCGCTGCAGGCTGCACTCGCGTTCCCCGAAGTGCACGACGTTGCCGTAGCCGTCGGCCAGCACTTGCACCTCGATGTGCCTGGGGCGCAGCACGTATCGCTCGAGGAACAGGGTGTCGTCGCCGAACGCGGCAGCCGATTCCCGGCGGGCGGAGGTCAGAGCACCCGGCAGGTCCGCCGGGTCAGCCACCACCCGCATGCCCTTGCCACCGCCACCGGCCGACGGCTTCACCAGCACGGGATACCCGACTTCGGTTGCCGCGGCTACAAGTTCGGCATCGGCCAGCCCGGGACGGGCGATGCCGGGCACCACCGGCACCCCGAACTCGGCCACCGCAGCCTTCGCAGCGATCTTGTCGCCCATCGTCTTGATCGCCGCGGTCGGTGGCCCGATGAACGTGATACCTGCCGCGTCGAGTGCGGCCGCGAATTCCGAGTTCTCCGAGAGGAATCCGTAGCCCGGGTGCACCGCCTGCGCACCGGTGCGCCGTGCCGCGTCGACGACGGCGTCGATGTTCAGGTAGCTGTCGCGGGCAGGCGCTGGCCCGATCCGCGCGGCCACGTCGGCTTCGGTGACATGACGCGCGCCGGCGTCGGCGTCGCTGTACACGGCGACCGACCGGATGCCCATCGACCGCAGCGTCCGGATGACCCGCACCGCGATTTCGCCGCGGTTGGCCACCAGCACCGTGTGAAAGGTCATCGCGTCACATCCGGAACACGCCGTAGGAGACCGACTCGACCGGCGCTTGGCCCACCACCGAAAGTGCCAGGCCCAGAACGGTTCTGGTGTCAGCAGGATCGATCACACCGTCGTCCCACAGCCGGGCCGTCGAATAGTACGGGTTGCCCTGCTCTTCGTACTGCTGGCGAATTGGCGCCTTGAACGCCTCCTGCTCGTCGGCCGACCACGAACTGCCGGCCGCCTCTAGCGCGTCGGCGCGGACGGTGGCCAACACCGAGGCGGCCTGCTCGCCGCCCATCACCGAGATCCGCGCGTTCGGCCACATCCACAGGAAGCGGGGCGAGTACGCGCGCCCGCACATCGAATAGTTGCCTGCCCCATACGAACCGCCGATCACCACGGTCAGCTTGGGCACCCGCGCGCATGCCACCGCGGTGACCATCTTGGCGCCGTGTTTGGCGATGCCGCCGGCTTCGTAGTCGCGGCCCACCATGAACCCGGAGATGTTCTGCAGGAACAGCAGCGGCACCATGCGCTTGTCGCACAGTTCGATGAAATGCGCTCCCTTCAAAGCCGATTCACTGAACAGCACACCGTTGTTCGCGACGATGCCGACCGGATGCCCGTGGATACGCGCGAAGCCGGTGACCAGTGTGGCGCCGTAATCCGGCTTGAACTCGGCGAATTCGCCGCCATCGACGATGCGCGTGACGACGTCGTGCACGTCGTAGGGAACGCGCGAGTCGATCGGCACGACGTCGTAGAGCTCGGTTTGGTCGGTGGCCGCGTCGACGGTCGGCGCGACGTCCCACAGGTAGGGCTGCCGCGGGCCTAGAGTCGACACGATCCGGCGCACGATCCGCAGCGCGTCGCGGTCGTCGTGCGCCAAATGGTCGGTGACACCGGAGGTCTTGGAGTGCAGGTCGCCGCCTCCGA
>DASWBF010000445.1:0-5131 GCA_036390735.1 Mycobacterium sp.
GGCTGAATCCCGCATTCGACGACGTCATCGCCCGGGGAATGGAGAAGCGCCGGGACTTTCGGTTTGCCTCCGCAGGTGAGCTTGCTCGCGCAGCCACCGCCGCCGCGTCGCCGCGGCCGACCACCACCCGCGGGTTCCCTCGGCAGTGGCCCGACACGGCGGCCACCAGCTACTCCCCGCACGGTGGTCAGTGGAGCCCTCCCAAAGCGGCGAAGCGGGGTTTCGGACCAGTACAGATAGCGCTGGCTGTCGCCGCGGTCGCGGTGTTGGCTGCGGCTGGCGCCGCAGTGGTGTGGCTGGCCATCAGAGGTGATTCGGGCACCAACGTCGCGCAGTCGACCGGCGCAGTCCCGTTGACCACCACGGAAGGGACAACGACGACGTCGACAACCACGACAACCCAGACCTCCGTCAACCGCCTCCCCGCCACCGACGACAGCGGCTTCATCGGCTATCCGGGTGCGCGCTGCGATCAGGGGAACGACCCGGCCGCATTGGCGCGCACCACGCAGTCGGTGCTCGTCGTCTGCCGTGCGGGACCGGGAAGTTACTACTATCGCGGCGTACGGCTCAGCGACAACGCCGGCATCGAACTCTCCAATGCGGTGCGCTCGTCCGGAGGGTTCGACGTGACCAACCCGACCGACGGAACGCGATACGAAATACGGCCGACCAGTCTGACGATCGTGCAGCCGGACGGTCAGATGTTCTCTGAGCCGATGATCGAATACGCGTCGAGCTGACGGGAAGGGCTACCGCGATGACATCCACCAGTCCAGACGCGATCCGCGCGGAAACGGTGATGATCACGGGCCACGGCGGTGACGTCATCGAGGCGTACCAGGCGATTCCGCTTGCACCGGGCCGGCGGGGCGGCGTGGTGTGGATTCACCACATGCCCGGATATGACAGGGAGACAAAAGAATTCGTCCGCCGTCTCGCCGTCGCCGGCTACCACACGATCTGCCCCAACCTGTACTGGCGCGAGGCGCCCGGAGCAGATCCGGACGACGCAGCGGCCGCGTCCCGCGCCGCCGGCGGCGTGCCGGACGAGCGGCTGGTCGGCGATGTCGCTGGTGCCGTCGAGCACCTGCGCGCTCTCGAGGGTGCCAACGGGAAGATCGGCGTGATCGGGCACTGCTCCGGAGGCCGGCACACGGTTCTGGTCGCGTGTTCGATGAAAGTCGATGCAGCGGTGGACTGTTACGGCGCGTTCGTGGTCGAGGACGCGCCCGAGGGCATGCCCAAGACCATGAAACCGATCCTTGACCTCGTGCCAAACCTGAGCTGCCCGTTACTCGGCCTGTTCGGCAACGACGACATCTACCCGACCCCGCAGTCGGTGGCGACGCTCGACGCCGAGCTGACACGCTGCGGTAAGGACCACCAATTCCATTCCTACGGCGGAGCGGGCCATTCGTTCTTCTCGGTCGACCGACCCGCGTACCGCGCGGAGGCGGCGGTCGACGGTTGGCGGCGGATCGAAGAGTTCTTCGCAAAGCACCTGGCGGGCTGAATGATGTGCACTTATCTGACAGAGAAGATCGCGGTGGAGGGCAGCGGCAAGGGAGCCACCGGCTGGTTCTCCGCTACCGAGGCGACCGTGTACGTCGACCACCCCGTACACGCGCCGTACGGGCACACCGTGAACGTCGACGTGCTCAGCCCTGCGCTCGGAACGTCTGCGCGTGTGGCACTCGAACTCACCGAGGAGACCGCGCTCGCGTTGGCTGACGCGATCCGCCGCGCGGTCGCCAGCGCACCCACCGGTATTGCGTCCAGAGATCAATAGCGCTCAGGCGCAGGAAGATCGGTCCACTCCGCCGACACCGACGACGTCCACCGTGGGGTTCGCCGGTCGACGAACGCGGCCACGCCCTCTCGGGCGTCGGCGCTGCCCATCACGCGGCGAGGCCCAAACCCGGTGCCTCCCGTCCGAGGAACGTACGCCCTGTCAGCAACAGGTCCGCCGCCACGGCCAACCCGGCCAGATGCGGGATCGTCCAGTGCGACATGCAGTCCGGAATGACCCCGCGACGCACCTGCACCACACCGCATCGGGCGTCCTCGGCGAAGACGCGGATGTCCGCCTGAAGCGCGATCGTGAGGCCGATGCCGATCGCATGGCCGTTGACGGCCGCGATGATGGGCTTGCGGATTTCGAACGCAGCCGGTCGAACCGGCGATGGCGAGAAGTCCTCACTGCCAGGCGAGGAGAAGGGGTTGTCGCCGCTGAAGTCGGCGCCGGCACAGAACGCAGTTCCCGCGCCGGTCAGCACGATTGCCCGAACGGCGTCATCCGAATCGCAGGACCGATACGCCTCGCCGAGAACGCGGCCCATTTCGGCGGTTCACGCATTCAGCCGTTCCGGACGGTTGATAGTCAGAACCGCTACGCCCTGCGAAACCTCAACCGTCAGATCGCTGTTCATGTGTGCGGCCTAGCTGACGACGCCCCGCAACCCTTCCGCGCCGTACATCGGCTCGAACATCGCGGTGAAGTCTGGTCCTCGCCGCAGGGATATCCCGCCGTCGACGTTGATGACTTGGCCGGTGATGAAGCTGGCCGCATCGCTGAGCAGAAACAGCGCAAGCATCGCGACGTCCTCGACCTCGCCGGCGCGCGGCAGCGGCGTGTTGATCACGTAGTCGTCTCGGACATCGGGTGCCTGGAAAATCGGCTCGGCCATTTCGGTGCGAATGAGTCCAGGGCGAATTCCGTTGACTCTCACCCATGACGCGCCGAGCTCGTCGGCGGCCACCTGCATCATGTGATCGATCGCGGACTTCGTCGGCCCATAGGCGCCGAACCACCGATGGGTGTTGCTGGCAGCCCACGACGAGATGCCGACGAACGATCCTCCGCCGCCGCGCACCAGCTCGCGCGCCGAGTGCTTCAGCACATACATCGTGCCGTTGACGTTGAGGTCGACCGTGCGCCGCCACGCTTCGGAGTCGAGTTGCGTGATCGGCCCGATGCTCTCCGAGCCGCCGGCGCAATGCACAGCGCCGTGCAGTCGGCCGCTCCACGCGGTGGCTGCCTCGACCGCGCGCGCGATCTCGTCTTCGTTCGTGATGTCGGCCGGCTCATAGCGAACCGCACCGCCACTATCGCCGGCGGACGCCTCGATATCGGCCACCGCGCCGGCGAGCCTGTCCGCGTTGCGGCCGACGATCATCACACGTGCGCCGGCGTTCACGAGAGCGGCGGCCACGCCCTTACCGATGCCGCTGCCGCCACCTGTTACGAGATAGGTCCGGTCAGTGAGAGACAGCTCCACCTCAACCCCTTCGTCCGCCGTCAGCCGGAGCGTACGTCACCGGCCGCGTCGCGCAGTATCCAGCTCCAGCCCGAAAACGCAGGGAACAGGGGGAACGTCTGCGGACTTCTGTCAGGTTTCATAGACTTCTGCACAGGCACCCATCCAGCGAGAAGACAGGAAGCGTGAAGATGGCGCATTTCGAATTCCCAGCTCGTCGGCTCATCGTGGCAGGGGGCTTCGCCGCCGCGATTGCCATCTCGCCGGCGATCGCCGTCTTCGTCGGGCCGAGCCCGGCGGTCGGCACGCCGAACGTCTCGTGCCCCGCCGGTGAGAGCGAGGATCCGTACACGTTCTCGTGCGTTCCCGAGCTCGTGCCAACGGGCGTCGCCAGCCCTCCCGTCGCCGCCAACCAGCCCGTCGGCCCTCCGGGCGAACAAAATCTCACCGCCTGCAGTGGCACGCATGAGAGCGAGTGTCTCGAGGGTGTGCTGTACGGCCCGGCCCCCGTCCCGCAAGTCGAGTCGTCGGTGGAACAAAGCCCCTAGCCCAGTCGGCGCCCGCCTTCACCTAGAGTTGTCGTATGCCCGCAAAATCTGACCCCGCTGACATCGGCGACGTGGAACCACTGGCCGACAGCACCGCCCGTCAGGCGCGCCGGGTGGTCGCGGCCTACGCGACCGACGCGGACGAATGCCGGATCTTCTTGTCGATGCTCGGCATTGGACCGGCTAAGAACGGGTCGTAGATGAGTTCCTCCGCGGGCAAAGCCGACTCGACCCCACGCGGAAGAAGCTCCGAGTTCGTCGTCGTCGCCAATCGGCTGCCTGTCGATCTGGAACGGCTGCCCGATGGCACTACCACCTGGAAACGTAGTCCCGGCGGCCTCGTCACTGCTCTCGAGCCACTGCTGCGCCGACGCAGCGGTGCGTGGATCGGCTGGCCGGGTGTCCCAGACGCCGACGACGAACCGACCGTCGAAGACGGGCTGCAGCTTTTCCCGGTGCGGTTGAGCGAGGAGGACGTCGCAGAGTATTACGAAGGCTTTTCCAACGCCACTTTATGGCCGCTGTACCACGACGTCATCGTCAAACCGATCTACCACCGCGACTGGTGGGATCGCTACGTCGACGTTAACCGCCGATTCGCCGAAGCCGCGTCCCGCGCTGCGGCGAAAAACGCCACCGTATGGGTGCAGGACTACCAGTTGCAGCTGGTGCCGAAGATGCTGCGCGAACTGCGACCGGATCTGACCATCGGCTTCTTTCTGCACATCCCGTTTCCTCCCATCGAGCTGTTCATGCAATTGCCCTGGCGCACAGCGATTGTCGAGGGACTGCTGGGCGCCGATCTGGTCGGATTCCACCTTCCCGGCGGCGCGCAGAACTTCCTCATCCTGTCGAGGCGGCTCGTCGGCGCCAACACGTCGCGTGGATCGATCGGTGTCCGTTCACGTATCGGGGAGGTGAAGTACGGGTCGCGGGTGGTCCGGGTCGGTGCTTTTCCGGTCTCGATCGACTCTGCCGACCTCGACCACAAGGGCAAAGAGCGCGGTGTCCGCCACCGCGCACGGGAGATCCGAGCGGAACTCGGCAACCCCCGCAAGGTCCTGCTAGGTGTGGACCGCCTGGACTATACGAAGGGCATCGACGTTCGTCTGAGAGCGTTTTCCGAACTCCTGGCCGAGGGGCGCGCCAAGCGGGACGACACCGTGTTCGTGCAGTTGGCGACGCCCAGCCGCGAACGCGTCGAGAGCTACAAGGCGCTTCGAGAGGACATCGAGCGGCAGGTCGGGCACATCAACGGCGAGTACGGCGAGGTAGGCCATCCGGTTGTGCACTACCTACACCGACCCGTTGCGCGTGAGGAGT
>DASWBF010000446.1:0-2145 GCA_036390735.1 Mycobacterium sp.
GACCAGGCACCTAGGTAGGCGGCATGCGGTTGCCAAACCCGAAGTCCAGCCCCACCGTTGCACCGCGCATCGCAACAACGGCGACAGATGCATGCGCGCGGCGATTGCAGGCGGTCGCGTGTGTACCCCACCACGGCGGCAACGCCCCAACCGTCAAAGCCAAAGCCAGACAACGACTCAAAGACGCCGCCGATCGGATGGCCCGCGAGCTGCCGAAGATGGCCGTCGACGAAACGTTTCCGACGCGGTCAAACCCGCCGCCACCGGGATGTGAAGCATCCCCGGCTTTATGCACACCTCGTTACGTGTGACCGGTGTGCTTTCCGGCGTGGAGTCGAGCGTAGTACTCGGCCTCGGCTTCCGCGGGTGGGCGGCGCCCGAGCCGGTGCATGAGCCTGCGCACGTCGGATCTGACCGAGGCTTTCGTGGGGCTCGGTGACCGGTACGCCGATATCACGGGTTTCTCTGTGCAGTCGCCGATCCCACCAGGGCCGCGGGCATGCAGAGCAGGCTCCACGCCCATTCGCTAAGGCTTTTGTTCGCCGCTAAACCCACGACGGCCAGTTCATCACCGCCAGGTCTGAGCAGTTGGCGTGCTTTGCCCAGGGCCTCTCGCAGCGACTGGTGATGAATGCTGGCCACGAACGTGATGACATCGACGCTCTGCTCGGGTGCGGTGAAGTCCTGGAAGTCGGTGTGTTCGATCGATGCGTTGTCGATCGAGTGCAGTCGGCGCTGGGCCCGCTGGACTTCGGCGGGGTCGGGATCGATGCCGATGACGCGGTGCGATACCGCCGCCAGCCGTTGCACCAGCAGGCCCTCGCCACAACCCACGTCGAGGACGTCGCCGTGATGGCGTGCGGCAATGTCTCCCCACCCGGGGCTACCGCAGCCACAGCCACAGGTCATGCAGCAGAATCATTCCGGTAGAGCATGAACCGGGGAGTCGTCGTGAGCTGGCAGCAAATTCAGCCGTTCCTGGTGGCGCTTGCCATCGGGCTGCTGCTCGGCTTCGAACGTGAACGCAGCCACACCCGCAAGCTCCCCGCCGGCTCGCGCTCGTTCGCACTGCTGTCCCTCGTCGGAGCCGTCGCCGCCGGCTTCGGCCAGGGGGCCGTGGTGGTCGGCCTCGTCGGGGTCGGGGCGCTCATGGCGCTCGCCTATTTCCGCACCAGCGAGGAGGACCCGGGGACCACCACCGAGATCGCCGCGCTCGTCGCCTACCTGCTCGGTGCGCTCGCCTACACCCGCCCGGCGGCGGCCGTCGCCCTCGCCGTGGTCGTCGCCGGCCTGCTGGTGTCGAAGACGCGCATCCATCGCTTCGCCCGCGAGATCGTCAGTGAGATCGAACTGGAGGACGCCATCAAGTTCTTCGTGGTGGCGTTTGTAATCCTGCCGTTGCTGCCCGACCAGGGACTCGGACCCTACGGCGTGCTCAACCCGGCGAAGGTGTGGCTTCTCGTCGTGCTGCTCACCGGTATCGGGTGGATCGGCTACATCGGCGTGCGGGCCCTCGGCCCCCAACGGGGCCTGCTCGTCACCGGCTTGGCTGGCGGGTTCGTGTCGGCGAGTGCGACGACGGCGTCGATGGGCCGGCTCAGCCGGACGGTCGCAGGCCCACGGGCGCCGCTCGCCGGCGCGCTCGTCGCCAGCCTCGCCACCTTCGTGCAGCTGCTCATCGTGATCGGGCTCGTCGACGCCGAGGTGCTCCGCCGGCTGTGGCCCCCGGTGGTTGCCGGGGCGATCGTGCTCGTAGGAATCGCCGCCTTCGTCTACCGGGGCGCCACCCCGGCCCGTCGGGAGGACGTCGAGGACACCGCGGGGGCCGCGGACGTCGAGCCGATCCCCGCGAGCCGGCCTTTCTCCCTGCGGCCCGCTCTTGTCCTGGCCGCTGTGCTGATCTTCGCCCTGCTCGTCGGCCGATGGGGAGCCGACGTGCTCGGTCCCAAGGGGGCGGTGCTCGCCGCGTTCGCCGCAGGCCTCGCCGACGCCCACGCCGGCGCGGTCGGCGCCGCAAGCCTCGCTGCCAAGGGCGATATCACCGTCGACACCGCGCTGACAGCCATCGCCGCCGCGCTCGGATCGAACCTGCTCGTCAAGAGCGTGCTGGCCTTCACCGCGGGCGGGCGCCGCTTCGGACTCGGG
>DASWBF010000447.1:0-7335 GCA_036390735.1 Mycobacterium sp.
GCGGAAGGATTCGTCTTTGAGGAACAACGAGGTGTTGTCGGCGGCCAGATGGCTCCACTTGAGGTCCAGCCCACCGTCGACAAGCAGCGTCTGGCCGGTGACGTAGCTCGACAGGTCCGACAGCAGGAACAGGATCACCCCGGCCTGTTCCTCGGGGCGCCCGCGCCGGCCCATCGCGATGGCTTGCCGGTCACGGTCGGGGTCTTCGTCGACGTAGGTGCGCGACGCCGCAGTCTCGGTGACGCCAGGTGCGACGGCGTTAACGCGGATGCCCTCCAGCGCCAGTTCGACCGCCATCGTGCGGGTCATCGCAGTGACCGCTGCCTTCGCTGTTCCGTAGGCGATGTGGAACGGCGCGGTGTTCACTCCGCTGATCGACGAGAGCGACACGATCGAACCCGGAAGCTTGTGCGTACGGAGTTCCGCGGCGACGGCCTGGCTCATGAAGAACGCAGTCTCGAGGTTGGCCGTGAACAGCTCACGCCAGTCGGTGCGGCTCACCCTCGTCGACGGCATCCATGTCGACGGTGCCGCGCCGCCCGCGACGTTCACGAGCCCGTACAACCGGCCCTCGGCACGCCGGGCCTGGTCGATCACCGCGGCGATGCCCTCATCGGTCGACGCGTCGGCAGCGACCGGCACGACCGAGAGCCCTCGCCGAGCCAGCGGGGCGACGTGCTCGTCGAGGTTCTCCTTCGACCGGCTGACCGCGATCACGGTCGCCCCGGCCTCGGCTGCCAGCCGGGTCACGGTGGTGCCGATGCCGCCGCCACCGGCGCCCGACACTACGACGATGCGGCCGCCCAGGCTCAACAAACTGTCCATAGCCGTGCTAATTGTCCGGACAACATACGATGCTCTGCATATTGCAGAACACTATTCCGCAGGGATTATCGCTGCGTCAAGGCCGACCTCGCTGTCAAGACTGAGTATTGTCTGGACTAGCAGCAGTTGATAACGTCCAGCGCATGCAGGACGCCCGGTACACAGCCGCAACTCCCCCGACCGCTGCGGATGGCTGGCGGGTGGAGCGGGTGGCCGGACCCAGTCGGCTGTTCGGCGCCAACGGCCTGCGCACCGGTCCCGACGGGCGCGTGTACGTCGCGCAGGTGACCGGTAGTCAGATCAGCGCACTCGACCTTTCAACCGGGCAGCTGGACACCGTGAGCGCCAAGGGTGGCGACATCATCGCGCCCGACGACGTGGCCTTCGATCCCAGCGGTAACCTCTACGCCACCGAAGTGATGGACGGCCGGGTCAGCGTGCTGGACACCGCCGGCCGCATCCGGGTGCTGCGCGACGACGTCCCCTCCGCAAACGGCATCGCCTTCCACGCCGGCAGGTTGTTCATCGGCGAGTGCCGCGAGGGCGGGCGCCTGTTGGAAATGGATCTGAACGGCGGCGCGCCACGGGTGCTGCTGGAGAACGTCCCGTCACCCAACGCGATGGAAGTCGGCCCCGACGGCTTGCTGTATTTCCCGGTGATGGGCGCGAACGAGATCTGGCGGATCGACCCCGACAGCGCGGACGCGAGGAGCAAAACAGGCGCCGGCGAACCGCAACGCGTCGCAGGTGACCTCGGTGTCCCGGATTCGGTGAAGTTCGATTCCGAGGGTTTCATCGTGTCGACCCAGGTGGCCAGCGGCCAGGTGCTGCGCATCGATCCGCGCAGCGGCGAGCAGACGGTGCTGGCTCAGCTCACACCCGGGCTGGACAACTGCACCTTCGTCGGTGACCGGTTGTTCGTCTCCAACTTCACCGGCGAGATCACCGAGATCCTGCCCGGCGGTGACACCCGCACCGTGCTGCCGGGCGGGCTGAACTGGCCGCTGGATCTCGCGGTCGGCGATGACGGCAACCTCTACGTCGCCGACGGCACCTACTTCTACGTCGTGCGCCCGGATAAGAGATTGCAGACCGTCGGCATGCTGTTCTCGCCCGGCTATCCCGGGTTCCTGCGCGGGCTGGCGACGGCCGGCGCCGGCGAGTTCGTGGTGACGACGTCGGGCGGGCAGGTCGCCCGGTACCGACCGGCTGCCAATGAAACCGATTACCTGGCAACCGATTTCGACCAGCTCTATGGCGTCGCCATTGGACCGGGTGAGGCGATCGTATTCGCCGAACTCGGCACAGGCCGAGTGCACTCTCTGCGGTCGGGCAACGTCGACACACTGGCGTCCGGACTACTCGATCCGGTCGGCGTCGCGTTCGACCCAGACGGCACACCGCTGGTGGCCGAGTCGGGAGCCGGGCGGGTGGTCCGGCTTTCGGGTTCGGCCGTCGAGACCGTGGTCGACGGACTGCAGCGCCCGCAGGGCATCCTCGTGACCGACGGACAGCTCTACATCGTCGACGCCGGCGCCAAGGAACTGGTCCACGTCGACCTGAGCACTGGTGCGCGGCACACCATCGCCTCCGGGTTGCCGGTCGGTCCCCCGCCCGGTGTGGTTCCCAAGCCGCTCAAGGGAATGCCGCCGTTCTCCGGCCCGCAGGGCCCGTTCGCGGGCATCACGATCGGACAGGACGGCACGCTGTTCGTGTCGGGTGACGGTGACGGCAGCGTGCTGGCGCTTCACCGGGTCCAATGACGGGCCAGCGAGAAGCGAAGGCGGATCGCGCATGACTATCAGCCCCGCCGATCACCGCTACCTTCAGGTGGCGCGCGCACTGCGCAAGGAGATCGTCGACGGGGTGTATCCGGTGGGCTCACAACTGCCCACCGAGCACGAACTGTGTGAGCGATTTGCGGTGAGCCGCTACACAATCCGGGAAGCACTGCGCCGACTGCGCGAGGACAACCTCGTCTCGTCTCGTCCCCGCGCGGGCACGCTGGTGGTGCCCCGGCCGGCGTCGAATTCGTATGCGCAGGACGTGATGTCGATCAACGACCTGCTCGCGTTCGCCGCCGGCGCACAGCTCACGATCGAGTCCAACGCGATGGTCACGATCGACGACGAGCTTGCCGAGCGCACCGGCCTGGAAACGGGCACGGAGTGGCTGGCCGTGCGGGGCTACCGGCAGGCCGACGGCGCGTCGGCACCGGTCTGCCGCACCGAGTACTACATCAACCGCTCGTTCGCGGCGGTCGGCCGTATGCTGCAACGCCACACCGGCCCGATCTTCCCGCTCATCGAAGACCTGTTCGGGGCCAGCGTCGTCGAGGTGCAACAGGAGATCGCCGCCGTGGTGCTCTCCCCCGAGCTGGCCGACCGGCTCAACACCGAGTCGGGCACCGCGGCCCTGGAAATGCGGCGCACCTACAAGACGTCGGACGGGGAGATCGCACAGGTGACCATCAACACCCATCCCTCGTCGCGCTTCCGCCATTCGATGACCATGCGCCGGGTGAAGGGGTGAGCGTGCGCCTCGACGGGCAACAGGCGGCCGACGCGTATGCGCGTGGGTGGTGGGTCCACTCCACGCTGGCTGACTCACTGCGTGAGGCTGCACAGAGTACACCGCAACGAACGGCGTTGGTGGATGGGGACGTTCGTGTCGATTGCCGGCGTCTGCACGATCAGGCGACGGCACTGGCGCACCAACTGAGCACGCGGATGCCGGTGGGCAGTGTGGTCTCCTTCATGCTGCCCAATTGGCATGAAGCCGCCGTCGTCTACCACGCCGCGACGCTGGCCGGGATGGTGGTGAACCCGATCCTGCCGTCGTTGCGGGACCGCGAACTGCGGTTCATCCTCGCCGATGCCCAAAGCCGCATGATCTTCGTGCCGGCCAGGTTTGGCGGCCACGACTACGCGGCGATGCTGACGCGCGTGGCCGCGCAGATGGAGTCGCCACCGGAAGTCATCGTGGTGCGCGGCGACGGGACCGAGGACGACACGCCCTACGCGTCGCTGCTCGAGGACCATACGCCGCAAGAATTGCCGGCACTCGACCCTGACGCGGTGAGAATGATTCTCTACACGTCGGGAACGACGGCGCGGCCGAAAGGCGTTCTGCACACCCATAACTCGATCCACGCGCTGATTTGCCAGATCCGGGACCACTGGCTGGTCGACCCCGGCGACCGATTCCTCGTCCCGTCACCGATCGCCCACATCGGCGGATCCATCTACGCGTTCGAATGCCCGATGCTGCTCGGCACGACCGCGGTGCTCATGGAGCGCTGGAACGCCGACGACGCGGTGGGGCTCATGGTCCGCGAGCGCTGCACCCACATGGCGGGGGCGACGCCGTTCCTCGTGCAGATGCTCGCCGCCGCCGAGCGCGCCGGCACGCACCTGCCCGACCTCAAGGTGTTCATCTGCGGCGGCGCGTCGGTATCACCGTCGCTGATCCGCAGAGCGGCATCGTATTTCGACCGCGCTGTGGTGAGCCGTGTCTACGGCTCGACGGAAGTGCCGGTCACCACCGTGGGCGCCCCTGGCGACCTCGACCATGCCGCCGACACCGACGGCCGCGCGGGCGTCGCCGACATCAAGCTCGCGGCCCACCCCGCGGCGAGCCCAGGCGAGGGCGAGATCTGCGCGCAGGGACCCCAGATGCTCATCGGCTACCTGCATCCCGAGGACGACGCCGAGTCATTCGACGCCGACGGCTATTTCCGCACCGGAGACCTCGGCCGCTGGGTCGACGGTGAATACCTCGTCGTGACCGGCCGGGCCAAGGACATCATCATTCGCAACGGCGAGAACATCTCGCCGAAGGAGATCGAGGATGTCCTCGTGGGCCACCCCGGCATTGCCGAGGTCGCAGTCGTCGGGCTGCCTGACCCGCGGACCGGAGAACGGGCCTGCGCGGTCATCGTGCCCGCGACCGCACCCGATCCCGACGTCGCCGCCCTGGGCAGCTTCCTCGCGGCTGCAGGTGTCGCGCGGTTCAAAGTGCCCGAGCAGGTAGCCATTTGGGAATCACTGCCCAAGAACGACGCGGGCAAGGTCCTCAAACATCAGATCCGGGCGGCGCTGATCGAAGGGCGGCGATGAGCGCTTGCGCGAAGAGCAGAGAGAGCAGATGAGCGCTTGCGCGAAGAGCAGAGAGGGCAGAGCATGCAAGTAGCGATCGTGACGGGCGCAAGCAGCGGCATCGGTTTCGGGTGTGCGACCAAACTCGCGGAGATGGGCATGGCGGTGCTCGGCGTCGGCAGGGACGAGAGCAGGCTCGCAGAGTTGAAGCAGGCAATCAGGGAACCGGATCGTGTCGCCACTCTTGCCGTCGACCTGACCGCTGACGACGCGCCCCGACGAATCGTCGACGCGGCCGTCGCCCGGTGGGGCCACATCGACTTCCTGATCAACAACGCAGGCGTGGGCAGCCCAAAGCCACTGCACGAAACCGACGACGAAACACTGGACTACTTCCTGAACTTGATGCTGCGCGCGCCGTTCCGCTTGGCCCGCGATGTGATCCCGCACATGCCGCCCGGCTCGGCGATCATCAACGTGACGTCGACGTTCGCGGTCGTCGGCGGACTCCGTGGCGGCGCGTACTCGGCCGCCAAAGGCGGGCTCACAGCGCTGACCACCCACATCGCCTGCCAGTACGGGGCGCAAGGCATCCGGTGCAACGCCGTGGCACCCGGCGTCACCCTCACCCCGATGGTGGCGCAGCGCCTGGAAGACGAGCGGTTCCGCAAGATCAACACGGAGATGACGCCGCATCAGCGCCTCGGGCGGGTCGAGGACATCGCGAGCACGGTGGCGTTCTTGTGTTCGGACGGCGGCAGTTTCATCAACGGTCAGACGATCGTGGTGGACGGCGGCTGGAGTTCGACGAAGTACCTGTCGGACTTCGCGTTGACCTCGGAGTGGGTTGCACGTTGAATCTGTTCGCACTGCTGGACCAGGCCGCGTCACGGTTCGCCGATCGCGGCGCGGTCTATCACGGTGAACGCCAGTTGCATACATGGCGTGAATTGCGCGACCGTGCACTGTGTCTCGCGACCTCAGTGCGGCAGGTCGGCGGCCCCGGCGCGCGCATCGCGATCGCCAGCGAGAACTGCCCCGAGATCGTCGAGCTGATGTTCGCGATCTGGGCGGCGGAATGCGTGGTCGTCCCGATCAACTTCAAGCTGCATCCGCGAGAGATGGCGCAGATCCTCGAGGACGCCGGCGGCGCACAGGTATTCGCATCGCCGAAAATCGCACCCGAGCTCGCAGCCGTCTCCAATGCGGCGATCGAAACCATTGGCACAGAATCGTATTCACGCTGGCTCACCACGACGCCGTCGACTCCCCCGAGCACTGACCCGTCGACGCTGGCGTGGCTGTTCTACACCAGCGGAACCACCGGCCGGTCGAAGGGCGCGATGCTGAGCCATCGCAACCTGATGGCGATGACCGTCGCGCACCTCGCCGATTTCGACGCCCCGAACGAGGATTGCAGCCTCATTCACGGCGCGCCCATGTCGCACGGCTCGGGCCTCTACATCCCGCCCTACGTGCTGCGCGGTGCCCGTCAGGTGATTCCGGCGTCGGGTGCCTTCGACCCCGATGAGTTTCTCGATCTGTGCGAGCATCACCCCGGTGCCAGCGCCTTTCTCGCGCCGACCATGGTGCAACGCCTGATCGACACCGACCGTCAATGCCCGCGCAATCTGCGGACCATCGTCTACGGCGGTGGCCCGATGTACGTGGACAGCCTCAAGAAAGCGTTGGCGGCGTTCGGCCAGGTCTTCGTGCAGCTCTACGGGCAGGGCGAGGCGCCGATGACGATCACCGGGTTGCGCCGCGCCGACCACCTGTCCGGCGACGACGGGGTTCTCGGCTCGGTCGGTTATGCGCGATCCGGGGTGGACGTCGCGGTGCTGCGCCCCGACGGCGCCGCCGCCGACATCGGCGAGATCGGTGAGATCGTGTGTCGCGGCGATGTGGTCATGTCCGGCTACTGGAACAATCCCGCCGCCACCGCCGAAACCTTGAAGGACGGTTGGCTGCACACCGGCGACATGGGCTCCTTCGATGCGCGAGGATTTCTCACCCTGCGCGACCGATCCAAAGACGTGGTGATCAGCGGCGGGAGCAACATCTACCCCCGCGAGGTCGAGGAAGTGCTGGTCGAGCATCCCGGCGTCTCGGAGGCCGCTGTGGTGGGTGCCCCGGACGCCGAGTGGGGTGAGGTGGTGGTCGCGTTCGTGGTCGGCGCGGTCGAGCCGGCCGATTTGGATGCGCATCTGCTGCAACGCATCGCGCGCTTCAAGCGCCCCAAGCGGTACGTGTTCGTCGACGCGTTGCCGAAGAACAGTTACGGCAAAGTACTCAAGCGCGAACTGCGCAACCAGCTGGCGTGAGGGCGACGTGAGCGACTATCTGCTGGTCCACGGCGCGTTCTGCGGCGGCTGGGTGTGGGACGACGTGGCCGAGCGGTTAGAGAAAGCTG
>DASWBF010000448.1:0-6961 GCA_036390735.1 Mycobacterium sp.
TTCGCGCTGCGCAACAAAACGCGGCTTGCCGCGTTGCGGGTCAAGGACTTCAGCAAGCGCGACGTGATGGTCGTCCACACGCTGCTGTGGCCCGACGAAATCCGCGACCCCGATTTCCCGGTTCTGGACAAGGACGTCGACATCAAGCCTGCCGAGTTGAAGATGGCCGAGCAGGTGGTCGACTCGATGGCCGACGATTTCAACCCCGACCAGTTCCACGATGACTACCAGGATCAGTTGCACGAGCTGATCGAAGCGAAACTCGAAGGCGGCGAAGCATTTCCGACCGAGGAGAAACCCGCCGAGCTCGACGTCACCGACGACGTCTCCGATCTGTTGGCCAAGCTCGAGGCCAGCGTGCGCAAGCGCCGCACCGAGTCGGGCCCGAAGAAGGCACCCGCGAAGAAGGCCGCCAGGAAGACGCCGGCCAAGAAGGCAGCCGGAGCCGTCAAGCCGGCGACATCGAGCCCCGCGAAGAAGGCTGCCAGCAGGAAGTAGGCTGTGGCGATGCTTCGCCGAATCGGATACGCACTGGCGGGGATCACGGCGGCGGCGGCGCTGACGATGACTCCCACCGCGTCGGCCGACGACCCGCCGAACCCGGACCCGACGATCATGGACGTGCTGGATTCGGTGCTGGCGGATAGCGCCCCGGCCACGCCCGCACCGCCGCCGAACGCCACTGCGCCACGCTGAGACATTCGGCGTTAGCCGCCACCGACACCGTCGATTCTGTTACGTTTTCACACCTATACTCCCAGGAAAGAGGCAGTCCGATGTCGATGATGTCGTCTACCGCTCGCCTGATTGCCGCGGCTGGCGTCGCCCTCGCGTTCACCATGGCTCCCGTCGCCGCAGCCGATCCGGCCGATCTGGTTCCGGTCTGCTCGGGCGACGAAAACCCGCAGCTGGACAACTGCAGCTCGGGCTGCCCAGAGAACGCGGCCGTCAGCGCGTACGGCACGTGCACCGAAGTGGGAACGGTGCCAACCGGAACCGGCCCCTCCGATCAGACGGCGTCGACCGGTGCGGACCCGGATGTCCCCCTCGGCCCGCAGTAGTCTGCCGGGGTGATCCTCGACAGATTTCGGCTTGACGATCAAGTAGCAGTAGTCACAGGAGCAGGCCGCGGACTTGGTGCGGCGATCGCGCTGGCGTTCGCGGAAGTCGGTGCCGATGTGCTCATCTCGTCGCGCACCCAAAGCGAGCTCGACGATGTCGCCGAGAAGATCCGCGGGCTCGGCCGTCGTGCCCATGTTGTCGTGGCCGACCTCGCCGACACCGAGGCCACCGCAAGCTTGGCGCAGACGGCCGTCGAGGCGTTCTCGCGTCTGGACATCGTGGTCAACAACGTCGGCGGTACCATGCCCAACCTGTTGTTGAACACCAGCACAAAGGATTTGAAGAGCGCGTTCACGTTCAACGTGGCGACGGCTCATGCGTTGGTCACGGCAGCGGTGCCGCTGATGTTGGAGCACTCCGGCGGCGGCAGCATCATCAACATCACGTCGACGATGGGCCGGCTGCCCGGACGGGGGTTCGCCGCCTACGGCACCGCCAAGGCGGCGCTGGCCCACTACACGCGGCTGGCAGCTCTGGACCTGTGCCCGCGGATCCGGGTCAACGCGATCGCACCGGGATCCATCCACACCTCGGCCCTCGAGGTCGTCGCCGGCAATGACGAGATGCGCACTCAGCTGGAAAAGGCGACACCGATGCGGCGACTGGGCGAACCCGCCGACATCGCCGCCGCCGCAGTCTATTTGGCGTCGCCGGCAGGGGCTTACCTCACCGGCAAGACGCTCGAGGTGGACGGTGGTCTGATCATGCCCAACCTCGATCTCCCGATTCCCGACCTGTAAGGACACATCGATGGCAATACGAGTAGCGCAGATCGGAACCGGCAATGTCGGTCGGCATGCATTGGCCGGCATTCTCGCCAACCCGCAATTCGAGCTCACCGGCGTGTGGGTGTCGTCAGAGGCCAAGGCCGGCCGTGATGCAGCCGACTTGGCAGGGTTGGACCGGCGCACCGGCGTGGTCGCCACCAACGACCTCGCGGAAGTTATTGAAAGCAAACCCGATTGCGCCGTCTACACCGCGTTAGCCGACAACCGGCTGCCCGACGCACTCGAAGACTACCGGCGGTTGCTGGAGGCGGGCATCAACGTCGTCGGCAGCGGCCCGGTGTTCCTGCAGTACCCGTGGGATGTCATCCCGGACGAGTTGATCAGGTCGCTGGAAGACGCTGCGCAGCAAGGAAATTCGAGCCTATTCGTCAACGGCATCGACCCCGGCTTCGCGAATGACTTACTGCCGCTGGCTCTTGCGGGCACATGTCAGAGCATCCAGCAGGTGCGCTGCATGGAGATCGTCGACTACGCGACGTATGACAGTGCCACGGTGATGTTCGACATCATGGGGTTCGGCAAACCGCTGGACGAAACACCGATCCTGTTGCAGCCGATGGTGCTCAGCATGGCCTGGGGTTCGGTGGTGCGTCAGATCGCGGCGGGACTGGGCGTCACGCTGGACGAGATCGTCGAGGTGTACTACCGCGAACCGGCACCGGAGGACTTCGAGATCGCGTCCGGGTTCATCGCGAAGGGCACGGCCGCCGCGCTGCGGTTCGAGGTGCGCGGGCTGGTCGACGAACGGCCCGCGGTGGTGCTCGAACACGTGACCCGGTTGCGCGACGACCTCGGCGGTGACTGGCCGCGACCGGCGCAGCCGGGTGGCTCCTACCGCATCGAGGTCACCGGCGAGCCGTCGTATGCGCTGGACCTGTGCTTGAGCAGCCCCAACGGCGACCACAATCACGCGGACCTGGTCGCCACCGCGATGCGGATCGTCAACGCCATCCCCGCCGTCGTCGCCGCCGAGCCAGGCATCCGGACCACACTCGACTTGCCGCTCATCACCGGCAAAGCGCTGTACGCTCCATAAAGGCGTTCCGAAAGGACATTCATGCGAATTCAATTCCGTTATCTGCTGGCGGCCGGCGCCTTCGCCGCGCTGCTCGGTGCTCCTGCGGCCGCAGCGGACCCGACATGCATCAACACCGGCGACGCGACTGAATGCTCGTCGCCAGGCAACGTCGAGATCAACGCCACTCCGCCGGTTTCCGAATTCACGTTGCCGTACTGGGACGAGACGTTCGGCGGGGCGTACCCCGGACCGTACCCGGTGCCGTACGACGAAGGCAGCGGCGACATGGGACGCCGCTAGGCCAGTGCCATGCGGAAAGCGGGTCGGCTAGCCGCGATGGCGGCTCTGGGTATCGCCGCGGTTGCCGGCGCGCCCACTGCGGCGGCCCTGCCCGATTGCGGCACCGTCGCGCCATGGACGATGCAGTGCGAACGTGGCACCCACACGTCGATCAACACCTCGCCGAACGTGATCGTCAACACCGGCCCGTTCGTGCAGCAGCCGTGGTTGTATCCCGGCTACCCGGTGTTCGGAATCGGCGGCTGGGCGGTCCCCTGAGGCGTAGGCTGGGTGAACCGGCCCCTCGACGGAACGACGGCCTCGTGAGATTCACGCCATCCGCCTAAGAGCCATCTTGAATAGGCCCCCGCTAGGAACGTGATCATCATGTCGGCACTCATACCGTCGCTAGCCATCGTCACCGTAACCGCAGGCGTCGTGGCGGCCGTCGCTGCCGCCGGCCGAGCAGCTGCGGTGCCCGAATGCACCAACACCGGTCCCACCACCACCCAGTGCGAGCGTCCGGGCAACGCCCAGATCAACACCTCGCCGGGTTACAACACCTACGACAACTACCCGTGGGGCTTCCCCTGGGGCAGCGGCATCACGATCAGCCTCGGCGGCCTCGGCCTCGGCTTCTGACTCGTTTGGCGCCGAAACTGTATTTCAGCAGGCCGGCACTCGCCTTCCGCTGCTGATCCGCAGTCTCGGCGAGAGCCGCGGGGGTTTCGGGTAACCTAACTTTCCTATTCGCAAGGCCGGACAATGCGGAGGGAAAGTTGGCAGCGACGCAGCAGACCGATCTCAGGCTGCGGCCCAGCTGGTACCTGCTCGGTCCGGCCTTCGTCGCGGCCATCGCCTACGTCGACCCCGGAAACGTCGCGGCGAACGTCAGCGCGGGCGCGCAGTTCGGCTTCCTGCTGGTCTGGGTGATCCTGCTGGCCAACGTGATGGCCGGCCTGGTGCAGTACCTGTCGGCGAAGCTCGGCCTGGTGACCGGCCGATCGCTGCCGGAGGCAGTCGGTCGGCGGATGCGCCGACGGACCCGGCTCGCCTACTGGGTGCAGGCCGAGCTGGTGGCGATGGCCACCGACCTGGCCGAGGTGGTCGGTGGAGCGCTGGCGCTGCGGCTGTTGTTCGACTTGCCGCTGCTCGTCGGCGGCGTGATCACCGGAATCGTGTCACTGCTGATGCTGCTGATCCAGGACCGGCGCGGCCAACGCGTGTTCGAACGCGTCATCACCGGGCTGCTGCTCATCATCGCAATCGGTTTCCTGACAAGCCTTTTCGTCAACCCGCCCGCTCCCGGCGACGTTGTCGGCGGAATGCTCCCCCGCTTCGACGGCGCCGAGAGCGTCCTTCTGGCCAGCGCGATGCTGGGCGCCACGGTGATGCCGCACGCCGTGTACCTGCATTCCGGGCTGGCCCGCGACCGCCACGGTCATCCGGAGGGCCGGCGGCGGGTGCTTCTGCTTCGCGTCACCAGATGGGACGTCGCGCTGGCGATGGTGGTGGCCGGCGCGGTGAACCTGGCCATGCTGCTGGTGGCGGCCACCAACCTGCAGGGGAACCCCAACACCGACTCGATCGAGGGAGCGCACGCCGCGGTACGCGACGCGCTGGGGCCGACGGTCGCGCTGTTCTTCGCGATCGGTCTGCTGGCCTCCGGCCTTGCGTCGACATCGGTCGGCGCATACGCCGGCGCGATGATCATGCAAGGCCTGCTGCACCGGAAGATCCCCTTGCTGCTGCGGCGGCTGATCACGCTGGTTCCCGCATTGACGATCCTGGCGATCGGCATCGACCCAACACGTGCGCTGGTGTTGTCCCAGGTGGTGCTCTCGTTCGGAATCCCGTTCGCGCTGATCCCGCTGGTCCGGCTGACCAGCGACGCGTCGGTGATGGGCTCCGACACCAACCACCGTGTGACCACCGCCTTGGGCTGGGTCGTCGCCGCACTCATTAGTCTGCTCAATGTGGGACTGCTGTACCTGACCGCCACGCACTGATGCACAGCTACTTCGCGTACGGCTCGAACCTGTGCGTCGCGCAGATGGCGCGGCGCTGCCCCGACGCCACCAATCCTCGCCCCGCGACACTCGCCGACCACGACTGGCTGATCAACCAGCGCGGCGTGGCCACGGTCGAACCGCTCGACGGAACCCACGTGCACGGCGTCGTCTGGGAGCTGTCCGACCGCGACCTGGCGACGCTGGACAGCGCCGAAGGTGTGCCGGTGCGGTACCGCCGCGACCGGTTGACCGTGCACACCGGTGACGGCCCCGCCGACGCCTGGGTGTACGTCGACCACCGCGTCGAAACCGGCGCTCCGCGGCCGGGCTACTTGGAACGGATCATCGACGGAGCGATCCACCACGGACTGCCACAGCGCTGGATCGAGTTCCTACGGCGCTGGGATCCGTCCCAGTGGCCACGTCACGTAGCATCTAAAAATGCTGGGCCACAAACACTTTCGGCGCTACTGGCACAGCCGGGCGTGGTCGAGGAAAGTCGGCTGCGGTCCCGGTTCGGCTTCCTGGCCATCCATGGCGGCGGCCTGGAGCAGATGACCGACGTGATCGCCGAGCGCGCCGCCGACGCGGCCGAAGCATCGGTGTACGTGGTCCGGCATCCGGATCGGTGCCCGCACCATCTGCCGTCGGCGCGCTACCGGGCAGACGAGTCGGCAAGGCTCGCGGAGTTCCTGGATCACGTCGACGTGGTGGTGTCACTGCACGGCTACGGCCGGATCGGGCGCAGCACCCAGATGCTGGCGGGTGGGCGCAATCGCGAACTAGCCGCTCACCTTTCCCGCCACCTCGTGCTCCCTGGGTACCACCTCGTCACCGATCTCGAGTCGATCCCGCCCGAACTGCGCGGCATACATCCGGACAACCCCGTCAACCGGGCCCGCGGCGGCGGTGTCCACCTCGAGTTGTCGCCGCGGGTCCGCGGGCTCAGTCCGCGAAGCCAGCTCCCCGGTGACGACGGCCTGTCGCCGGTCACGTCCGCCCTGGTGCAGGGCCTCGCCGCGGCCGCCCGCGCCTGGGCGTGATGTCGCCGGCTCCGCGGCTCCGGGGTGTGATGTCGCCGGCTCCGCCCATCCGCCCCACGGTCGGGTTCGAATACCGGGTGTGAAATCACGCACCCCCCGCTTACCTGGAACCCCGGGCATCTACCGCACGAGAATCACCCATCTTCGGCAGGCGCCGGTGAATCACTATTTCGAGCACCGCAGCTACAGCTGGTATGTCGACATCGACGAGCTGCCCCGGCTGCCCCGGTGGCTGCGCGTCTTCGCCAGCTTCGACCCGCGTGACCACTTCGCTGGCCACGAGGGCGAATCCCTGCGCCAGCGTCTCGACGCGTTCCTGGCCCGTCACGACGAGACCGTGACAGGCGGACGCATCACCGCGCTGCTGCAGCCGCGCGTGCTCGGGCATGCGTTCAATCCGCTGACCCTCTACTGGTGCCACGACCGCCACGGTGTGCTGCGCCACGTCGTCGCGGAGGTGCACAACACCCACGGCGAACGGCACGCGTACCTTCTCCCGTCGGCGGCCACCCCTGTGCTGGCCACCAAACGGCTGTACGCCTCCCCGTTTCACCCGCTCGACGGCCATTACGTGATCCGCGCACCCCGGCCGGACCGGCGCCTCGACGTCGACGTGTCGCTGTACCGCGGCGACGAGCCGGCGTTCGTCGCGACAGTGCGGGGCAAACGCCGACCCGCGACGATCACGGAAGTTCTGCG
>DASWBF010000449.1:0-1925 GCA_036390735.1 Mycobacterium sp.
CTTCTGGTTCGCGGACCAATTCCTTCTCCGGCCTCACACAAGAGACGAGCCCCGGATCCGGAAGCGGACCGCGGGGCTCTGAAGTGCAGCTACACCACGGGTACCGCTGGCCGGTACCCGTAGAAAAATCGCCGCGTGTAGAGCACGGTCCGAGTGTGCCACCAACAGCCCGCGCCGCGCAAAAAAATCGTCATAGTGGGGCGGTAAATTGGGGCGGACATGACCGCGCATCTGTTCGATCAGCAAGCCAGCTCGCACATCGACGACCTGCTCGAGGGTCTCAACCCCCAACAGCGTCAGGCAATACTGCACGAGGGTTCGCCGCTGCTCATCGTGGCCGGCGCCGGGTCCGGCAAGACCGCGGTGCTCACCCGTCGGATCGCATACCTGCTCGCCGCGCGCGACGCCGGGCCGGGGCAGATCCTGGCGATCACGTTCACCAACAAGGCCGCCGCCGAGATGCGCGAGCGGGTAGTAACACTGGTCGGACCACGGGCGCGCGCGATGTGGGTGTCGACGTTCCACTCGATGTGCGTGCGCATCCTGCGCAACCAGGCCTCGCTGGTCAAAGGCCTGAACTCGAACTTCTCGATCTACGACGCCGACGACTCGCGGCGGCTGCTGATGATGATCGCCAAGGACATGGGCTTGGACACCAAGCGGTATTCGCCGCGGCTGCTGGCCAATTGCATCTCCAACCTCAAGAACGAGCTGATCGATCCCGAGCAGGCGGCCGCAGAGGTGTCCGCCGACTCAGGTGACCTCAACCGCATCGTCGCGGACGTCTACGACGAGTACCAGCGCCGGCTGCGCGCCGCCAACGCACTCGACTTCGACGACCTGATCGGCGAGACAGTCGCTGTGCTGCAACGGTTTCCGCAGATCGCGCAGTACTATCGGCGGTGGTTCCGGCATATCCTGGTCGACGAGTACCAGGACACCAACCACGCCCAGTACGTGCTGGTGCGTGAGCTGGCCGGCACAGACAGCGCCGACGACGTGCCGCCCGCCGAGCTGTGCGTCGTCGGCGACGCCGACCAGTCGATCTACGCGTTCCGCGGCGCGACGATCCGCAACATCGAAGACTTCGAGCGCGACTATCCGAACGCCAAAACGATTCTGCTGGAACAGAATTACCGCTCCACGCAGAACATCCTGACGGCCGCGAACTCCGTCATCAAGCACAACAGCGGCCGCCGCGAGAAGCGGCTGTGGACCGACGCCGGCGAGGGGGAGCTCATCGTCGGCTATGTCGCGGAGAACGAGCACGACGAAGCCGCTTTCGTCGCAAGCGAAATCGACCGTCTCGCCGACCGCGGCGACATCACCTACAACGATGTCGCGGTGTTCTACCGCACCAACAACTCGTCGCGCTCGCTGGAAGAGGTGTTCATCCGCGCAGGCATCCCGTACAAGGTGGTCGGCGGCGTAAGGTTTTACGAACGCAAGGAGATTCGCGACATCGTCGCCTATCTGCGGGTGCTCGACAACCCCGGCGACGCGGTGAGCATGCGGCGGATCCTGAACACACCAAGACGCGGCATCGGCGACCGCGCCGAGGCGTGCGTCGCGGTGTATGCCGAAAACACCGGCGCCAGCTTCAACGACGCGCTGCAGGCGGCCGCCGAGGGTCGGGTGCCGATGCTGAACTCGCGCTCGGAGAAGGCCATCGCCGCGTTCGTCGAAATGGTCGACGACCTGCGGTCCCGTCTCGACGACGAACTCGGCGAGTTGGTGGAGGCGGTGCTGAACCGCACCGGATACCGCGCCGAGCTTGAGGCGTCCAACAACCCGCAGGACATGGCTCGCCTGGACAACCTCAACGAATTGGTCAGCGTCGCACACGAATTCAGCATCGACCTGGCCAACGCAAGGGCCCTGTCCGAGGCCGAGCCGGAGGACGAGGACGTTCCCGACACCGGGGT
>DASWBF010000450.1:0-20885 GCA_036390735.1 Mycobacterium sp.
ATCACACGAAATCACCATATCTATTATTGAGCATCGGGACCGCGGCCACACACACGACACACCGGAAATCCGCAGATCACAACACCGAATTACCGACCGGACACAGGCCCCATGTCAGGAGTCCTGGACCCCGGTTCGCACAAAGTCGGGTACGGGACTTCGTCCCCCTGCTCGTTGAGCGACGAGCTTCCGACGAGTTGTGTCGACGCACGGAAATGCTCGACATCCCTGCCTAAAGGGAGCTAAGGGCGTTCACGCCCCGCGTGCTGCGGGCCCATCAGCGGCCACTTATTTCTTGGTCGACTTGGTGGCCTTGCCGGGCGCCGCCTTTCGCGCAGCGGCCTTGCGCGGAGCGGACTTTCGCGCAGCGGCCTTGCGGGGAGCCGCCTTTCGCGCAGCGGCCTTGCGGGCCGGCGCAGCGACTGCTGCGGGCCTGCCCGCGCGGGCTTCGACCGCGGTGGGCTCGGTGGCGGCCGCGTGCTGGTCGTTGAGGTGGCGGGCGACCACGGCTTGGCCAATGCCGATCGCCAGGGCCACCGGCCAGTCGATGACCTCCACGGCGGCGAGCAGGCCGAGGACGCCGTAAAACGCGAGTTGATCAGGCGGTGGTACCGACACCGTGCCCACCACCGGAAGGCGGACCGAGAACTTTTTTGCTTCCTGGACCAGCTTGGAGGCGTCCCGCTGCGAGGCAAGAAATGATCGAGCCGTTGTCAACATTTCGTGTCCTGTTCAATTCTGTGACCCTCATTTGTCACACCGGTCGGATTGTTTGGAACCGTGCCCGAATTCCTGCGCAGCGTCGGTCATGACCCGCTGATTATGGCTGGTGTTCGTCTATTCACGCCGCCCATCCGCGAGGTCTACGCAGTCCTCATCCAGGTGGGTATCGTCGTCGTCGACGACTGACCGCCGCGCCGCTTCCGACACACGGAACAACAGCTCCGGTGCGAGCGCCGACACCAGAGCGGCCACCGCAGTCGCCAGGAACGCCTGACCCCAGCCCAGCGGCCCCACGGGCGTGCACCCGAACACCTGGCTCAACACCGGCGTGCTGATCACCACCGCCAACACGGCGAACGACCCGACAGTCGTCAACACCACCAGCCGACCGTGAGAATCGGCGAGGGTCTGTGCCAGCTGTGTGCTGACAAGCCCGATCAACGCCACTGTCGCGGCCCGGCGTCGAGTACCTGTCGTGCTGGCCATCAGCCATGCCAACGTCGCACCGATCGTCGTCGACGCGCCGCGAATTCCGATCGCGCGCCACATCGCCGCCTCGTCCCGATCGACCTCGGCGGTACCGGTCTGCGTGCTGACGGCCAAGGCGGCGGCCGGCAACGCGTCGGTCAGCATATTGACAAGCAGCATCTGGCGCGCGTTGAGCACCGACCGTCCGGTCAGCAGGCTGGTGATCAGCGCGAAACACACCTCGCCGGTGTTGCCGCCAAGGAGCATCGACACCGCCGACTGCACCCGGCGCCACAGCTGCTGGCCCTCGTCGAGAGCGTCGAGTAAGGCTTCGATACGTCCGTCGAGCAGGAGCACGTCGGCCGCAGTGCGGGCCGGGTCGCTGCCGCGTGCCGCCACGCCGATGCCGACGCTGGCGGCCCGGATCGCCGCGGCGTCGTTCGCGCCGTCGCCGACCATGGCCGTGACGAGGCCGATCCGCTCCAGCGTCTGGACGATGTCGATCTTGTGTTCGGGTGACATCCGCGCGAAGACCAACCCCGACGACACCGCCTCGGCCCGTTCATCGGCCGACATCATCTCCCACTCGGTGCCGGTGATCACCCGCTCGGCGGTCACGTCCAGACCCAATTCACTGGCGACGACGGCCGCGGTGACGGGGTGATCGCCGGTGATCAACCGGACGCCGATACCGCGGTCGCTGAGTGCCTTCAACACCGCCTTGGCGCTCGCGCGGGGGGTATCCGCCAAACCTAGGAGCCCAACCGGGGTGAGCCCGGAATTGCAGAAGTCTTCAAGTACAGCCGAATTGGCCGCGGCGGCCGTGGCCTGGTCGGGGCTGAGCTCTCTGTGGGCCACGGCCAGGACCCGGAGTCCATCGGCGGTCATCTCGGTAATCATCTGCGCCAGCGACTCGTGGTCATCGGCCAGTGCCGACGAGAGGACCTCAGGTGCGCCTTTGATGGTTAGTCGAGTGCCGACCAGCGCCGCCGCGAACGGGCGACCGGACTGAAACGGCAGAAATGCGTCGCGTTTGATCGTGATGGCCGATGGCGGCGAGTCGTCGGCGTGTCGACCAGTCGAGTCGTCGACAGCCCTGCGTATCGCCTCGTCGGTGGCATGGTGAGCTCGGTGCCCGGGCCTGACGAAGATCGTGCTGGCGGCTACCGCGAGCACCTCGCCGGCGGTGAACCCCTTCCCCGGGCGCACCGACTTCACCTGCAGACGGTTTTCGCTGAGTGTGCCGGTCTTGTCGAAGCACACCACCTGGAGCCGCGCGAGCGCCTCGACCGAATGAGCGTTGCGGATCAGCACGGACTCGCCGCTGAGGCGCCGCGCAGCAGCGAGCTGCGCGAGGGTCGCCACCAAGGGCAATCCTTCCGGCACGGCGGCCACGGTCAACGCGACCGCACTGCTCACGGCCTCGCGCAGCGGCGTGCCGCGCAACACGCTGAGCAGCCCGACCACGGCGCCGCCGCCCACGCTGAAGGGCAACGCCCGTCGGGTGATGCGGCTCAGCTGTCGCTGCAAGCCGATTTCTCGTGCCTTGGTCGGGGCCATCGCCAACGCCCGGCGCATTTCCGAGCGTGCCCCGACTGCGGTGACCAAGGCCAGAGCGGTGCCCGCAACCAGTGTGCTGCCCGCGTAGACCATGCCGGCCCGATCGGCCAACGGTGCACCAGGCGTGGGATCGGTCGATTTTGGCACCGGCAGCGATTCGCCGGTCAACGTCGATTCGTCGACTTCGACGTTCGACCCTTCGATCAACCGGGCGTCGGCGGGAATCACCTCATCGGCATGGATCTCGATGATGTCGCCCGGACGCAGCCGCTTGGCCGCGATCATTTCGTGACGCCCCTCATTGAGCGGCCCCACGCGCCGTCGCGCCGGTGGGTCCTGCACGGCAAGCAGCCGACGCAAGATGCGCTCCGCATGTAGCTGCTGTTCGGCGGACAACGCGGCGTTGGCCAGCAGCACACCGCCCACGAGGGCCGCGTCGAGCGGCGAGCCGAGCATCGCGCTGGCCACCGCACCGGTCGCCAGCAGCGGCGTGATCGGATCCGCCAGGTTGGTACGCATCTCACCTACGAAATCGTGGGCGAGGTTCCAGGAGGCGGCGGTCAGATTCCGCAGACCGCGAACCGGTTGCCGGTCTTGCCACCGCGCGGATGACTCCTCGGTGTGCTCGTCGGGAGGCCGGGGCAACAGCCGCTGCACCTCTGCGACCGGCAGGGCATGCCAGTCGTGGCCGGGTTCTGGGTCCGGCACTGGGTCGCGGAAGACCTTTCCGGCCGCGTTGAATCCAGCCCATATACCGGCGGCCACCCCCGCGTTGACCGACTCCGGTCCGCGCCCGACCACGCCGGGAATCAACATCAGCGCGCCGATCGCCGAGGTGGAGACCGACAGCCGGATGCCCCGGTCGGTGGCGGAGCGCGCGGCGGGCAAAGCGTGCAGTACGCGCCAGGCAGCGCTCAGGTCCGGGACGAACACGTCGGCACCCCACGGGGGAGGCCGACTGTTCCGCAGCACGCCGACCGTGATGTCGGCGTTGTGCGCCGCCTGCATGTCCGGGGTGGTGAGCAATGCCACGGTCGCACCATCGGCCTTTAGTTCGGCGACGGCTGCCGCCACCGCGTCGTCGATCGAGCTGTCCAACGGATGCAGATGATCGAATCCTTGTGCCAGAGAACGCAATCCGTCGTCATCGAGCGAGACAACGCGCGGGTGCGACCGCCGCGCCTCGGTTACCACCGCCGCGGCGAAGGGATCGCGAACCGGGCTCACCAGCGCCTGCCCGGATCTGCCGCCTTTGGGGATGGCCGCCAGCTTGTGCCAACCCGGAGCCAGCCCGTCCTCGTCGAGTGCCGCGCGGACCGCCTCCCAGGCGTGCGCGCGGCGCGAATTATGTACGCCCAGAACACGGCTGACCATCAGTTCGTCGGTGTAGAGGGTTCGCGGGTCAATCATGATCGCATCGACCCGGTCGAGCGTCCGCAGGGCTCGAGGACGCAACACCAGGGCGTCGTGATGGGTGGTCAGACCCCGGCTCAGTGCGCACCCGAAAGCTTCCCGGGTGGCGCGCAGCGGCTTCGGGGTGGCGGCCAACGCCGCCGCACCGGCCGTGCCGATGTTGCGCGACAGGACGCCGAGCACAGCGGCGGCGCCGATGCCCGCCAAGCCCGCTCGATCGGCATAACGCTCTGCCGGACCGTCGACCGGGTTCGGCATGTCGCCGAGGGTCGCGGCCGCGTGGTCGGGCAGCGAATACTCAGCCAGCCCTGGTTCGTGCCGACGCCATGCCAGACGACCGTTCCAAGCCTCGACCGCGACCATCGCCCGCGTGGCGGTTTCGGCAGCCGCCGCCGTTGGCGACAGTGTCAACGCGGCCGTCGTCGCGTGGACCAACGCGAAGAACAGATCCGTGCCCTCAGCTCCGAGGCGCCGTTCAATGGGGCGACGCAGCCTTGGGACCTGATCCAGGAGCGTGGGGGGCACCGCCAGCAGGTCCGGCAATCCACGCAACCGCAGCACCGTGCCGGTCAGTGCGAGTCCCAAACCCATAGTGGCTGCCACGGCGGCGATCGTTCGGCCCATCAGGACGGCATCGTCGCCGGGCAGGCTCCTCGGCTGCTGGTAGGCAGCGCCAGCAGCCGTTCGGCGTTCGGCGTCGGCAACGATCCGGCACATTTCGGTCAACGAGGGGCCATCGGCATCCACGGTCACCACCACCCGGGCCACGGACCGGTTCAGGAACGCCGACCGGACCCCGCTCGCGGCGCGTACTGCCGCCAACACATCGGCGGCGATCGCGGAGCCGTTTTCGCCGCCGAGCCCTCCCACCTCGATCCACCGGCGGGCGCCGTTGGCGCTGGCGCGCCGTGCCTGCGGCCCGCCGAGTGCCTCGATGGCCGCACCCGCGGCGGCCCGAGTCAGCGCTCCCACGTCCGGGGATACCGCGGCCAGTGACCTTCGCATCCCCGCGAAGCTGCCGCCCAACAGAGCCGTGCTGCACGCGGTGGCGGCGACGCCCGCGGTCGCCGCAATCCGGGTGCCGGCTACGGCGGCGCGCAAGGGGGCCGTGATCAGCCCAGAACCCGGCAGAGCGCGCCGCGTGATCACTTCGCCGAACATACCGAGTGCGGCGGGGACTTGCCCGCGCCAAAGCAGAAGCCAGGTTGACTGTAGGTGAACATCCGGCTAACCACAGCGGCGGAGAAGATCCGTTGCCGCCAAGATCGGAGGGTGTGGTCCGAATGGTGGTCCATCCCGGTCAGCATCATCGGCGCCCTTGCGTCGATTTGGCTGGTGCTTGCCGTCTCGCTGTGGCTGGCCAAGCCAGATGAGGTGGACTCGCGAGATGTGGTCCGGCTGCTGCCCGACCTGTTGCGGCTACTCAAGCACCTCGCCACTGATCCACAGGTACCGCGCGGAGTCCGGATTCAGCTGGTTCTGCTGCTCGCCTTCCTCGCATCGCCGATCGATCTCATCCCGGACTTCATCCCGGTGATCGGCTTTGTCGACGACGTCATCCTCGTGGCGCTGGTGCTGCGCTCGGTCTCCCGACGCGCAAGTCCCGCCGCGCTTGCCAAACACTGGCCCGGCACACCAGACGGCCTGCACGCAGTGCTTCGACTGTGCGGACTCCCGCGAACGGAATGAACCGACGCGGGTGTCTGGCCCGGCGTGACCGTCTCCGCGCCCGCGATCATCTGCGTATCAATCGTCGACCGACACCACCGACGTGACGCGATGCACCGCGAAGTCCCGCACCCGGCCCGACGCCGGGTCGAACGCCACGAGTTGCCCGCCGCGCACGCTGATCGGGGCCACGACGCGCTGGGTGGCCACGCCTGCCGGGTCGACGTAGCCCATCACCACCGAGCTCTGGTCCCGCACGGCCTGCTGCAACAGCAGCACCGCGGTGCCGGCGTCTACGCGCATCGCCGGCGGCGTCGCCGCAACCTTGCGCAGCATCGCGACGATCGCTTCGAGTGTCTGAGTGGTCGGGACGCTGATACCGCGATAGGACCGTCCGGACGGTGCGTCGGTCACCCGTGCTCCGCGCGGCCGGAGGTCGACGATCGCGCCGGTCGCATCCTCGGGCGCCGGGGCGAAGCCGGCACCGCGCAGCGCGGCGAGGACGTCGGCGATCGGCGCCTGCGCCACCGCGACCGTCGGGGCCAGCAGCCGCAGCTGCAACACTTCCGCCAACGGCGCCGCAGCCACCTGTGCCAGCAACGCGGTGTCGTCACAACGCACGAACGACGCGGCGATGCCTACGCGCAGCTGGCCGTGACGTCGGGCAACATCGTCGATGAGATAGGTAAGACCTTGCGGAACATCCGTTTTCGAATGCTTTTTGAAGAATGCGTGCAGCGCGCTCGCCGTGCGGCCGACGTCGAGCGCGCGCCGGATCGACGATTCACTGATCCGGTAGACCATCGCGGCGCCGGCGGACTCCACAGTGGCCACCTCGGCGAGCTGATCGGACAAGTCGCGGTGCAGTGGCCCGGGTACCACCACCGTCAGGTCGGCCTGCAAGAGGAAGTGGTCGATCAACTCGGGCAGGATCCGGTTCATCGCAGCGACGGCCTCGTCACTGGAGACGCCGGAGATCAGCTGCCGCGCAGGCGAAGTCAGTGCACCGCGCCCCACCAGGCCCATGGTTGTCGCCTCGTCGATCAGGTCGCCGACTGGCCCCGGCTGCAGTCGCAGCGACCAGCGCGGCCGTTTCCACAACAGCAACCGCGATGCGTCTGCGGCGACAAGCCCTGTGCCAGGCGGTAATTCGGCGAGCACACCGAGCAGGAGCCGACGATCCAGCGGTGCGGCGGTGGAGAACAGCGCATCCGACAGCGCCGCGATCGGTTTGTTGTCCGGTCCGCGTCGCCCCGTGAGCCCCGGCCGCGACGGCAGGTCCAACCACGTCGTCGCCAACAGATGCCAGCGCTGGGCGGCCGGTAGGTCGTTGAAGCGGTCGGCCTGCACCGTCGGGGCCCAATACGGCCCGTCGCCGTCGAGCGGTTCGGGCCGTGGCATCCCCGCAGCGATCAGGCCAGCCGCGGCGCTGACCTCCAGGATCAAGCCCAGCCGCTGCTCGGCGATGCCGGTCAACTTCGTCAGCCGCTTTGCTTCCCGCACCCCGAGCCCCCCGCTGCGCAGTTCGGGAACCGGTGCGGCGCCGAGGGTTTCGAGCACGAGCTCTGTTTCGCGCAGCAGGTCGATCACGGCGCCCGCGGCGGCCGCGTCGACGTCGCGGGCCGTCGTCTTCGACGTGGCTGGTGTCGGCTCGACCAGACTGACCGGACCCGGCTCCTCGCCGCGCAACACCTGGCCCGCCACGCGCGGCAGGATCACGGTCTCGTCGTCGACCTGACGCAGCAACCCGGCCGCGAGCAGCCGCTGCACCGGCCGGTCGGGCGACGTGCCGGGGGCGGCGTCGCGGGTCCGGCCGACCGGCGATCCGGACAGCAGACGGTCCAACAGTTGACGTTGGTCGTCGTCGAGCCCGTCGAGCTGTCCGGCGATTTCCTCGGCGCTTCGGCGGCTGTCCTCGAGCGTGGCCTGGCCGGCATGCCACGGCAGCGCGGCGGGCGACTCGGCGACCACCCGAAGGTTCGCATCGCCCCACACCAGGGCCCGCTCCTGCAGCGCATCTAATGAGGCAGACAGCGCATTCGCCGACACGCGGTCACCGAGAAGCGCCGTCAGCTTGGCGGGTGGCACAGGGGCGGTGTCTGCGTGCAGCACCAGCAGCGCGTCCAGCACGGCGAGCGCCAGAAAGTCGAGGTCGCCGCTGGCGGCTTTCACCGACTGACGTGCCTGCGCCCGCGCCGCCAGCGCTGCGATGCTGCCCGGCGGGGGTTGCGTCAGGTCGGGTCGCAGCTCCAGTAGCCGGACCAGCCGGTCGTCGGGCAGGTCGGCCAGCCAGGCACCCAGCGGGACCCGCGGGGCGTTCTCGGTCATTGCTGACCAGCGTAAAGGAGCCAGTCAGTGTCGCGACGGGCCGTCACGCCTGTCAGAATGAAGCCGTGGCTGACAACAAATCGCAGAAGAGTCGATACGTCGACCCCGGCTGGCCAACGTTCGACGGCGAGGATGACCACGCCATCAGCGAGCTCGCCGCCGACCGCACCGGCGCATTGTCGCCGTTCGGGGACATCACGTTCCCGCTGCCCGCCGACGAGCTGCCGTACACGCACCCGGTGACGGTGGTCAACAAGTAGATCGTGACCTCTGACGCCGGCCGGCTTTCCCACCTCGACGAACGCGGCGCGGCCCACATGGTGGACGTCACCGCGAAGGCGGTCACTACACGCACGGCGGTGGCGGCCGGGGCGTTGGTGACGACGCCGGAGGTGCTGGCTTTGATCTCTTCTGGCGGCCTGCCCAAGGGCGACGCGCTAGCGACCGCGCGGGTGGCCGGCATCCAGGCCGCCAAGCGCACCAGCGAGCTGATTCCGCTGTGTCATCAACTCGCGCTCACCGGCGTCGACGTCGACTTCGAAATCGCTTCGTCCGCAGTCGAGATCACCGCCACAGTCCGCAGCACCGACCGCACCGGCGTCGAGATGGAGGCGCTCACCGCGGTGAGCGTGGCAGCGCTGACCCTCTACGACATGATCAAGGCCGTCGACAAGACTGCGCGCATCGACAACGTCCGCGTGCTCCGCAAGGAGGGCGGCCGAAGCGGCAGCTGGGCCCGGTCTTGAGCTCGGCTCGCGTCGTGATCGCATCCACTCGCGCCGCAGCGGGTACGTACGAAGACCGTTGCGGCCCAATCATTGTCGACTGGCTGGGTCGGCGCGGATTCGCCGTTCCTGACCCGATAGTGGTCGCCGACGGCATCGCCGTGAGTGGGGCGTTGCGGGTGGCGATCGCCGAGGGCCCCGATGTGATTATCACGTCCGGCGGTACCGGCATCTCGCCGACGGATGCCACGCCCGAAGCGACTGCGGGAGTGCTGGACTATCAGATTCCCGGGCTCGCCGATGCGATCCGGCGGGCAGGTCTGCCGAAGGTTCCGACAGCGGTGCTGTCCCGGGGGGTCTGCGGGGTCGCCGGCCGAACATTGGTGATCAACCTGCCCGGCTCACCCGGCGGAGTGCGAGACGGTCTGGCCGTATTGGGCGACGTGCTCGACCACGCGCTGGACCAGCTGCGCGGAAAGGACCACACATGACGCGGGTTCTTCGTGCCGAGATCACGGAACAACCCGTCGTGCTCGCCGAGCTCGAAGCGTTGGTAGCCGACGAGGCCGCGGGGGCCGTGGTGAGCTTCGCCGGGGTGATCCGCGACCATGACGGCGGGCGTCAGGTGATTCGCCTGGAGTACTCGGCGCATCCTTCCGCCCAGGACACGCTGGCCGAGGTATGCGCGGAGATCGCTCGCGAAGCCGACGGTGTACGTGCGCTGGCCGCTACCCACCGCATCGGGACTCTGGCCATCGGCGATGCGGCGCTGGTGGCCGCGGTGGCCGCCGAGCATCGCGGCGCGGCGTTCGAGACGTGCGCGAAGCTGGTCGACACCGTCAAGGCGCGGCTACCGGTGTGGAAGCACCAGTTCTTCGCCGACGGGACCGACGAATGGGTGGGATCGGCCTGAGCCGCTCCTGACTACACGGGCGGAATCGGCGCCTCAGGCAGTGGCGCTTGCGGACCCGCAGCCAGTCCCGGAGGTGGCGTCGCGTTGGCGTCCATCGGCCGCTGCGCAAGCCCCAGGATCGCGTCGTTGAGCGTCACGTCCTGGTTGCGGACTGCCTCCCACAACTCTTTGAGGTACGTCGCCCGTGGGCCCTGCTGCGGCGCATCCGTGGTGGTGCCCGGCGGCAGGTTCTCTGGGCTCGCCAGGTGCGGAACCTCCTGCGGCACAGCGGGAATCGTGCCGTCGGTCATGACCTGGTTGGCCGCGTCGTACACCGGAGCCGGGATGTCAGGCAGCGGCGGAGCGGGCGGCGTATCGATGGGAGCCAGCGGAACCTCACGCGAGGTCTGCTGGATCACGGCGGTCTGCTCGGGCGCAGCACCGAACTTTTCCCCCGCAGGTTCGCTGAGCGCCGCGCCGACGATCACGTCTTCGGTCGGTGCGGACAGCTGGTCCGCCGCGGGCAGCACGACGTCGTCGGGTACCTCCGGCGCGGCGACTGTCTCGATGACGGGCTCGGCCGGCGGAGCTTCGGGCGCGGGCGGCAGAGCTTCGGGCGCCGGGGGCAATTCTTCGGGCGCGGGCGGGAGAGCTTCGGGCGCGGGCGGGAGAACTTCGGGCGCCGGCGGCAACTCTTCAGGCGCTGGCGGGAGAGCTTCTGGCGCAGGCGGAGCCTCGGGCGCCAGAGCCTCAGGTGCGGGCGGCTCGCCTTCCGGCGGCAGCGGGGCGTCCAGCGCAGCCGGGGCCTCGAGGGTCCGCACGTCGTTGACTACTGGAACGGTGCGGGGTGTGGCGGAGGACAGCCCGGTGCCACACACGGGCCACGCGCCGCGACCCTGTCGCGCCAGCACGCGCTCGGCGACTGCGATCTGCTCGTCGCGCGAAGCCAGATGCGCCGCGGGGGCGTACGTGCTACCTCCGGCCGAACTCCAGGTGCCGGGGGAGAACTGCAACCCGCCTTGGTAGCCGTTGCCGGTGTTGATGGCCCAGTTGCCGCCGGATTCGCAGCGGGCGACTTGGTCCCATTCGCCATCGGTGGCTGCTGCTGCCTGAGCGCTCAGGGCCAGGCCGCTGCCGCCGATGACCGCGCCAGTGAAGGCGACTTTCGCGACATTGATGTTGGATTGGGTGGGCTTGCGATGCCGTCCATTCATGCGCCGAAACATTCCTCTCTGCACGCGCCTGCGGAGTCAGCTGTCGGGTTCGGGCAAGAGAGGTCGCCCGGCCGGTGTCGCGTTGCCGCGCCGGCTTCACCCCAAGGAGCCGCACGCGGCTCCTGGTCCGATGTCGGTGGACCGGATGGGTCCCCCGCCTCCATCCACGGTGTCGTCGTGTCCTTGTCCTCACGGATGGAGCTCGGCGCGAAAGGAAAGGAAGGCCAACCGCATTGACGTGGGCGGGCTTGCGGAAGACCGTAACGCCTTGCGCGATTTCCGTCACCTTTGGGCTTTCCTGGCGTTTCGGGGCGCGGCCAGGGGGAAAACCCCAAGAGGGGCCGGTGTTCCCGCAGGTTGATCGTGGCCGATACCGGCCCGAGTCCCGGCTGTGATCAAACCGTTATGTGACGCAAATCACGTTCATCCGCCCGCAAAGGGCGGCAGCACGTCGATAATCTGCCCGGTTCGCACCTGCGCGGCCGTGTCCCGGGCGGCGACGCCGTCGCACAGGTACGAACACCGCGCCAGCACCTTCGCCAGCGTCGGATTCCGTTCACCCAGTTGGTTCGTCAAGTCAGCGATGCTCATGTCGGGTTCAACCGTCAAAGTCTCGGATTCGGTGGCCGCGGCCGCTCGGGCGGCGCCGAAGTACCGCACGGTCACCAGGAGTTTCGTCGACAGTTCGGGCATTCAGCCGCCGATCGCGCTCATCGGCCGGGCCGGCTGGACAAAGCTCGGGTCGTTGATCCCGTGTCCGGCGGCCTTCGCCCACATCGCGGCCCGCCACGCCGCCTCGATGGCCGCGTCGTCGGCGCCGCTGCGCAGCAGCCCACGCAGGTCCGTCTCGGCCGTCGCGAACAGACAGTTACGAACCTGGCCGTCGGCGGTCAACCGGGTGCGGTCGCAGGCCGAGCAGAACGCGTGTGTCACGGACGCGATCACGCCGACCGTCGCAGGACCGCCGTCCACCAGCCACAGCTCGGCCGGCGCCGAGCCACGCAGCACAGGATCGGGCTGCAACATGAAATGGCGCCGCAATGCGGCCAGGACGTCGTCGGCGGTCAGCACCTCACCACGTTTCCAGCCGTGCTGGGCGTCCAACGGCATCTGCTCGATGATTCGCAGCTGATAACCGTGGTCGAGGCAGAACTGCAGCAGCGCCACGGCGTCGTCGCGGCCCGTGGCCGGGTCGAGCACAGCGTTGACCTTGATCGGATCGAGCCCGGCCGCCTGGGCCGCCTTGAGTCCGTCGAGCACGTCGGGCAGCCGGTTCCGACGCGTGATCGCGGCGAAGTGGGACGCGTCGACGGTGTCGAGCGACACGTTGATCCTGTCGAGTCCCGCAGCGGCCAACCGGTCCGCGCGGCGGGCCAGCCCGACGCCGTTGGTGGTGAGCGTGATCTCCGGCCGGGGCCGTAACCGCGCCGTCGCCGCGACGATCTCCTCGAGGTTCTTCGACAGCAGCGGCTCGCCGCCGGTGAACCGCACGCTGGTGATGCTCAACCGGCTGACGGCCAGACGCAGAAGGCGGATCAATTCGTCAGGCCGCAGTAGGTGCTCGGTGGGTAGCCAGTCGAGGCCTTCGGCCGGCATGCAGTAGGTACATCTCAGGTTGCAGCGGTCCGTCAGCGAGACCCGAAGATCGGTGGCCACTCGGCCGAAGCTGTCGATGAGCGGCCCGCCGGTGGGCGCGCTCTCGTCCGTCGGCACCCCTTTGGAAAGCACCGACGGCAAGCCCAGCGCTGTGACCGTCATACCGGGGTCCTGGTGTCATCCACCGGCACGATCTCCTTGCCTAGCGGGAGAAGCGACACCGGAATCAGCTTGAGGTTGGCCAGCGCCAGCGGGATGCCGATGATCGTGATCGCCATCGCGATCGCTGTGACGATGTGTTCGAGCGCCAGCCACCATCCGAACAGCACTATCCAGATGACGTTGCCGACCAGCGCGCCGGCGCCCGCCTCGGGCTTGTCGACGATGGTCCGTCCGAATGGCCACAGTGCATACGACGCGATGCGCAGCGAGGCTATTCCGAACGGGATCGTGATGATCAGGATGAAGCACACCAGTGCCGCCAGCAGATAGCCAAGCGCCAGCCATAGGCCGCCGAAGACCAACCAAATGATGTTCAGGATCAGGCGCATTGCTCCTCCAGCTGTTTCTCCAGCCTAACCGAGTTAAACAGGCTGCTCGGCCTAGGGCGAGCCGAGTAGGATCACGTCATCGCGTCCTGCGACTGGCGGGGCGCGTTCTTTGCGAGCGATAGACAAGCAGGTGAAGCCAGTGCCGACCGGCAGGGTGAAGTGGTATGACCCAGAGAAGGGCTTCGGCTTCCTGTCCCAGGAGGACGGCGAGGACGTCTACATCCGGTCCTCTGCTCTGCCCGCCGGCGTCGAGGCGCTCAAGTCCGGCCAGCGGGTGGAGTTCGGCGTGGCGTCGGGCCGTCGCGGTCCGCAGGCGCTGAGCCTCAAGTTGATCGACCCGCCGCCGTCGCCGCTGCGGACGGGCCGCCGCGAGACCGGGCCGGCCGAGCACAAGCACACGCCCGACGAGCTGCACGGAATGGTCGAGGACATGATCACGCTGCTCGAGGGCGCGGTGCAGCCGGAGTTGCGCAAAGGGCGCTACCCGGATCGCAAGACCGCGCGGCGGGTGTCGGAGGTCGTCAAGGCCGTCGCGCGCGAACTCGACGCGTAGGTTCTAGCGCCGACTTCTGCACCAGGGTCGTAGATTCAGCCGATCCACAGCCCTGGTGCAGAACTCGCGGAAACGGGAAGACTGAACTCATGGCTGCCTACGTCGCCAGCGGCGGCGAGTTCGAACGGGACACCGACTACATCACCACCCGCATCACCCCGGACGGACGTGACGGCTATCCGGTCGAGCCCGGCCGCTATCGGCTGATCGTCGCGCGGGCGTGTCCGTGGGCCAACCGCGCGATCATCGTGCGGCGGCTGCTCGGCCTGGAACCAGTGCTCTCCATTGGGTTTTGCGGCCCGACGCACGACGAGCGCAGCTGGACCTTCGACCTCGACCCCGGCGGCGTCGACCCGGTGCTGAAGATTCCCCGCCTGCAGGACGCCTACTTCGCCAGGTTCCCGAACTACCCGAAAGGCATCACGGTGCCGGCGATCGTCGACGTGCCCACCGGCCAGGTCGTCACCAACGACTTCGCGCAGATCACCCTCGACCTGTCCACCGAATGGCGGCAGTACCACCGCGACGGCGCCCCCGACCTCTACCCCGAACCGCTTCGCGCCGAGATCGACGAAGTCACGCAGCGCATCTACACCGAGATCAACAATGGCGTCTACCGATGCGGGTTCGCCGGATCGCAGCGCGCCTACGACCGTGCGTACGACCGGCTGTTCACCGCGCTCGACTGGGTCTCCGAAAGGCTAAGCGGCCAAAGGTTTTTGGTGGGCGACACCATCACCGAGGCCGACGTGCGGCTGTTCACCACGCTGGCACGCTTCGACCCGGTCTACCACGGCCACTTCAAGACCAACCGGCAGAAGCTCAGCGAGATGCCGGTGCTGTGGGCCTACGCCCGGGACCTGTTCCAGACGCCCGGGTTCGGCGACACCGCGGACTTCGTCCAAATCAAGCAGCACTACTACATCGTTCACAAGGACATCAACCCCACCCGGATCGTGCCGAAGGGTCCGGACCTGTCGAACTGGCTGACGCCGCATCATCGAGAAGAACTGGGCGGCAGGTCCTTTGGCGACGGAACACCACCGGGACCGCCCATAGAGGGGGAGCGGGTGGTGCCAGGTCACTCGCCGCTGGCCTGAACCCACTCGGTGCGTACCGACCACTCGGCGTGCGGCATCGGGAACAAGTCGCCCTTCTCGTCCTGCACGAGTGTGAGCAATTGCACCACCACCCGGTTGAGCTTGCCGCCGTTGGAACCGACGGTCGGAATCGTGACGGCCAGGCGGCTGTTCGGCCGGAATACATCCAGCGTGCTGTCTCGCGGGTCGTTGTAGAACGCCCGCAGCAGCCACGGCGTGCGGCCGATCGAGGTGGGCACCGACAGCTGCACCGGGTCACGCTCGTCGACGCCGAGTTCGCCCTCGGTTTCGTAGTTCTCGCAGTCTTCGAGATTCAGCACATTGCAATAGCGGTACGGGCCCACGCGCGTCAGTTGCCCTCGCGAATACGCGCTGATTTCCGGACGTTGCGGCGGCTGATCACGCACTAGAAGCCAAATACCAACGGCCACGACGCCACACACCAACACGACGACAGCCGCCAACGCGGTGAGCACACGTGTCACTCGGGGGTCACCATCGCGCCGTCGGGCGCCCTGCCCTCCTGCTCCGCCACCACCGGCCGGTTACCGCCGAAGCCGGGGATCAACGAGTCACCTCGGTAGCTCACGATCGTCTGCGCCAGACCCAGAATCAGGAACGAGGAGATCGCGGTGAACCCCACCCGCAGATCGGTGTACACCAGCACGCCGGTGGCACCGCCGGCCACCCACGCCAGCTGCAACAGTGACTCCGACCGTCCGAACGCCGACGCCCGCGACTGCTCCGGCAGGTCGTCCTGCAGGCAGGCGTCCAGTGACGCCTTGCCCACCGCGCTGCAGCCCGACGTGATCAGCGCGGCGATCGCCATGACGATCAGATCACCGAAGAACGCAGCGGCAAGGGCGGCCGCGGTGACCATGGTCGCGCAGCGGACCACCAGCAGCGACGGGTGTCCCAGCTTGAGTCGCGCGGCTAGCCCGTTGCCGGCGAAGTTGCCGACCGTGGCCGCGGCGCCGATCATCCCGAGCAGCGCGACCTGGTGCCACCCGTTCTGGCCGGTCTGCTTGGCGACGAACGCCGGGTACAAGAACAAGAACCCGACCATGACCTTGATGGTGACGTTGCCCCACAGCGACGTGATGATGTTGCGGCCCAAAGGCTGTCGCGGTCGTCCGGACCTGCTGGGCCGAGATGCTGTGTTGCCGTGGCTGTCTCGGCGTAGCGGCCCGCTGCGGCCGTGATACGTCAGCGTGGTGGGCACCTCGCCGGTGGTGACCTCCACCCAGCGTGGAATCTGCATCGACAGGTACGCCCCGACGACAGCCACGACGACGATCACGAATAGCGCGCCGGGCAGGTGGAACAGCTTGGTAAACGTGTATTCAAAGCCTGCGGCGATCCCACCGCCGATGATCGTGCCGCCGATCAGCCCGAAGACGGTCAGCCGCGAATTGACCCGCACCAGATCGATCGTCGGCGGCATCACCCTCGGGGTGACCGCGCTGCGCAGCACGGAGAACGACTTGGACAACACCATCATCAACAGCGCGCACGGATACAGCACCCACGGCGGGAAGCTGCCGGTGGCCGGGTCGTAGTTGGCGATCATCACGATGGCCAGTGCGGTGCGCAACACGAACGACATCGCCAACGCGACGCGGCGCCCGTGCTGCAGCCGGTCGAGAGCGGGACCGATCAGCGGCGCAACAACGGCGAACGGCGCGATCGTGATCAATAGGTAAAGCGCGACGCGGCTTTTGCTTTCGGCCGACGCGGCCGCGAAGAACAGCGTGTTGGCCAACGCGACCGCCATCGCGGCGTCCACCGCGAAGTTGGCCATCACCGGATACGTCAACGCGGTCAGTCCCGACTTGTCGGCGCCGTCGGCGGTGGCCGCCCGATGGAACAGGCCGTACATCCGCACGCCCATTTCCCGGCTGCGCATCGCGGCCGCGCGCGTCACCGTCACCTTCTGACCGCCCGGCGCGCTGGGGCCGGACCTCGGCGGCGGGGCGTTGTGGCGGGCCGGTTCATCCAGCGGCGGCAGATAGCGGTTCGCGCTCGCCGTCGGCTCCCGGCGCGGTCGGCGGTACGGCGCATCGTCGGTGGGATAGTTCGCCATCCCGGGGTGTTCGTCGGCGCCGAACGGACGCGGCGGATAGTACCGGCGATCGCCCTGATCACCGCCCAGGGCGTCACGCCGCGGTCCGCTCACAGGTTCGATTGTCCACTATCGGCGCCGCTCGGTCGCGCAGCTAGTCGGTGTGGCTACGGGTCGGTGCGTCGGGCACTATAGGGATGCGATGGACGACGTGACAGTGGGGCTGGACGGGGCGGTCGATCAGGCGCGAGCGGCGATCGCCGAGTACAGCAGCGAGGACACCGTTGGCGAATACCTCGGTGTGAACTACGACGACGCCCACTCTGCCACCCATCGCTTCCTTGCCAACTTGCCCGGCTACTGCGGATGGCAGTGGGCGGTCGTGGCGGCCGCCCATCCTGGCGCCGACCACGCGACGATCAGCGAGGTCGTGCTGGTACCGGGTCCGACCGCGCTACTGGCCCCGCGTTGGGTGCCGTGGGAGGCGCGTGTCCGACCCGGCGATCTGGGGCCCGGTGACCTTCTCGCCCCGCCTCGCGACGACTTGCGGCTAGTTCCCGGCTACACGGCCACCGGCGACCCGGCCGTCGACGACATCGCAGTCGAGTTCGGGCTGGGCCGACGGCAAGTGCTCAGCGGATCGGGCCGCGCCGGCGCCGCACAGCGCTGGCGCGACGGCGAGTACGGCCCGCATTCCGCGATGGCCCGATCGGTTCGCCGGGTCTGCCGTGACTGCGCGTTCTATCTTCCGCTCGCCGGGTTGCTCGGCAGGATGTTCGGCATATGCGCGAACGAGATGTCGGCTGACGGGCACGTCGTCGACGCGGAATACGGCTGCGGCGCGCACTCTGACACCCCGGCGCCGGCGGGCAACGGCTCCCCCCGCTACGACCCGTTCGACGACGGCGTGCTCGATCTTCTTGAAAACCAAGAGAATTAACGCCTTTCGGCGACGGCTTTGATCCGCGCCAGCGACGCGTTCATGCCGTCCACCAGCTCTTGTTCGAAATTGGGCACCCCGCCGAGCAGCAGGTTGACCAAGAAGTTCGACGCCGGCTTGACACCGTTCTCGGCGTGCCGCGACTCGACGACCCGCGTGCCGGTGGCGGTCGGTTCGAGCTCGTAGCTCCAGACGGTGTTGTTCGTGTTCACCCGGAACGCGAATTTGCGTTGCGGCACAATCTCGGTGATCGTGCCGGTGGTCGGCCAGAACAGCCGATTGCGCCGGTTCAGGTTGATCGTGCGGGTGCCCTGACGCAGCGAGCCGAGAGGCCTCATCAGTCGGCACTGCGGGCTCCATTCGGGCATCCGGCGCAAGTCGGTGATCAACTGCCAGACCTTGTCGACCGGCGCGTCGACGTCGATCTGGGCTTGCAAAAGCGGTGCGGGCATTGACGACTCCTCGGTTTCAGCGCAATCCGGTCTGAGCGCCCCTCGCTCCCCGGCGGGCGGCTCGGCGTTGCCACAAGAACACGGACGTGCCGAACCCCGCAAGACCCAGGCCGGCCACCGCGACAGGTCGCCAGGTCTCGAGAGACGGCACCGTGAAGGCCACGATGACGGCGACGATCCACGCGAGCGTGCACACCGCGATCACCGGCCGGGGATCAAGCAGAGCATCAGGCAGCGACGGTGGTTGCACCTCGCTCTGGTCGGCAGGCTCGTCTGTCATCGTGACCAACGGTACCGTTCGGCCGTGGCCCACCTCGTCGACGTCGCCAATCCGGCTGACGCACGGCTCGACGACTTCCGCAACCTCAACAGCATCGACCGTCGCCCGGACCTGCCCAGCGGCAAGGGGCTGGTGATCGGTGAAGGCGTGCTTGTGGTCCAGCGCATGCTGGCGTCGCGGTTCTCACCGTTCGCGGTGATGGGCAACGACCGCCGACTCGGGGATCTGCGTGAAGACCTTGCGGCCGTGGATATTCCGTACTACCGGGTGGACGCCGACGTGATGGCACAGGTGGTGGGTTTTCATCTGAATCGCGGCGTGCTGGCGGCCGCGCGTCGCCCGCCAATGCTCACGGTGCGGGACGTGATCAAGGACGCCCGCACTCTGGCCGTGTTGGAGGGCGTCAACGATCACGAGAACCTCGGGTCGATCTTCCGCAATGCGGCGGGCCTCGGTGTGGACGCGGTGGTGTTCGGCCCGGGCTGCGCCGACCCGCTGTATCGCCGAGCGGTTCGGGTCTCGATGGGACATGCCTTGCTGGTGCCCTGCGCCAGCGTCGAGACCTGGCCTGCTGATCTAAACCTCCTGTGGGAGAACGGGTTTCAACTCCTTGCGATGACGCCCGATCCCGACGCCACCACGCTGGCCGACGCGATGGCGCACGTCGGTGACGGCAAGGTGGCGATTCTCGTCGGCGCCGAGGGCCCGGGTTTGACGCATAAGGCGATGCGGGCCAGCGACATGCGGGTGCGGATTCCGATGTCGCGCGGCACCGACTCTCTCAACGTCGCGACGGCTGCGGCGCTGGCCTTCTATGAGCGGGTTAGGCTCGCGCGGTGACCGACGATGAGCCGCTTGCGCGAAGAGCGATAACCGACGATGAGCCGCTTGCGCGAAGAGCGATAACCGACTACAGCACGCCGTGGGGGACGGGGCTGACGGTCGCGGCCTTCGTCGCCGCCGTCACCGCCGCGGCGATCGTGGTGCTGAGCTTGGGGGTGTCCCGGGTTCATCCGCTGTTGGCCGTCGCGCTCAATCTCATCGCGGTGGGCGGCCTCGCGCCGACGCTATGGGGATGGCGCGCGGTCCCGGTGCTGCGCTGGTTCGTGCTCGGTGGCGGCGTCGGGATTGTCGGCGCGTGGCTGGCGCTGCTGGCGCTCGCCGTGTGACCGCCGCGCCGAAACGGTATTCCACGTGGTCGCTACTCGAAGAAATCCGCGGTAGTTACCGTTTCGGCGCTCGCCGCGAATCAGTGGTGTCCGCCCGAGCGGACGTCGAGCAGCACGTCCTCCCACGTCGGCACCGCCGGCTTGCTTCGGCGCGCCCGAGGCGGCGTCACCGGCTCTTCAACTGCCAGCTCTTGTGGCGCGGCGTCGTCGAAGTCGAGTTGAGCGACCGGCGCTACCGGCCGCAGCGGGCGATCGAAGTCCGGGTCGATCAGTTCCTTTGCCGGGTCGTCGAGCGCGACCGCGGTGCCGCCGTGGGCGCCGGGCGTGAACCGGAAGTGCGCGACGTTTTGCGAGCGGCCGGCCAGCCAGGTCAGCTGCACGGTCCAGCGGCCGTCGGCATTCTTCCACGCGTCCCACGACGTCGCGTCATGGTCGAGGCCGCGCCCGACCAGAGCGGTGGCCACCGTTTCGAGCAGCGTCTGAACCGAGGGGCCGTCGGCCAACATCGGGTGCGACGCGGTTGCCAGCTCCGCGGCACGCGATCGCTCCAACAGCACCGGGTGGGCGAACCGCTCCACTCGTGACACGTCCACCCCGGCCGACGTGGCGACGTGTTCGACCGAGGCACCGGCTCGGATGCGGGATTGAATCTCCTTGGGACTGAGCACGTTTGTGACCTCGATGTCGATTTCGGTTTGGCTGCTGCGGGTGCCTTCCCCGCGGACAGCCGCACGCAGCCGGTCATCGGCCCGCAACAGGAACTTCTCGCCAGGTCGCGTGCTCTCGCAGATGATGTGTTTGCCGTCGACATCGAGGCTGACGACCGTGAGTTCCTGCATGCCGACCTCCTCCGGGCCGTCACGCTGAGGTCTTCTTGCTCCTCGCGTGCGCACCCCGTCAGCTGCGCACTTTAGACGCTCAATAGGCCAATCCGGCGCTGACACGCTGGCTAGAGGTAGAGACGTTCGACCACCCAGTCGACGCACTCGGTCAGCGCGCTAACGTCGTCGGGCTCGACGGCCGGGAACATCGCCACCCGCAGCTGGTTGCGGCCGAGTTTGCGGTACGGCTCGGTGTCGACGATGCCATTGGCCCGCAGGATCTTCGCGACGGCGCTCGCGTCCACGTCGTCGGAGAACCCTTGGTCCCTCTAGGTGGCTGGTGTTTTGCATGGCAAACAATCTTCCACCA
>DASWBF010000451.1:0-3153 GCA_036390735.1 Mycobacterium sp.
TTCCGCTCGGCCGCCATCTCGCGCAGCCGGGCGTACACGACCGCGGCGGCACGTACTTTGATCTGTTCGCGATCACCTTTGTGCGGTTGGGCCATGGGATTGATCATGTCGCGACCCTGGGCTTGTACCTGGTACCGACACGCGGTCAATGCGTGATGTTTTCGTGATCGACTGTGCAGACCGTCGACCTTTACCCGGCTGGACGAGGATTTCTTTGACGGACTGTGATCAGCAGCACCTTGGCGGTGAGTCGGAGTCTGGTCCACTCGGGGCTAGCCGGAGTGTGGGTCGCCGGCGTAGGTTGCCGGCGCTGTCTTCGTTGACTCCTTGGTGTGCGATGGCGGCTTGGGCGTCTGAAAGGTGTTGGGCTGCTTGGGTGAAGGCGTCGGCGGCCGCGGATATCGCATGGGTGGCGATTGTCACGCTGTCGGCTGGGTCGCGGTCCTGGTCGTAGATGTCGAAGACGGCAAGCGAGCGGCGCAGCGCGTCACTGAGTTGGCTGAGGGCCTGCGGCAGCGAGTAGGCGAGCTCAGTGGCCGACCCGAGGATTGTGTAGGCGTCCGGGGCGATTATGCATCTGTCGGTGAGTTGTTCGGTTCGGGTTTGGTGGTTGAAGATCCGGAGGTTGTCGGCGGCCTCGGACACCAGTTGGCTGGGCTCTCGGTCAGTCATGGTCGGTCGGTCTCGTTTCCGCGAATTCGGTTCACTTCGCCATTCGGACGATGGCGAGGTTGTGGTCCCGTAGCGCGGTCATCAGCGCACGGGTGCTGTCGCCGTCGTCGTCTTGCAGTTCGTGGGCGATGGCTGCCCGGACGACTGCAGATACGGGTAGGCCGCGTTCGGCGGCGGTGGCGCGGAGCCGGACCATTTCGTCGTCAGTGAGCCGCACGGTAAGGGTTTTGGCTTTGTCGCGGTTGGGGTGGGCAGCCGTGGCGGCGGTGTAGTCGGAGCTGTCGGCGTTCTCCAGCTCGCGTGCCTCGTTGAGTAGGTCGTTGAGTTCGGTGCTCATGGGGTGTTCTCTTCTCGGTATATGCGCTGGTCGGTGAGGTTGGCGGGCCAGCAGTTCGCGCCGTAGTGCTGGCCCTGGTGCTCGACGACGATGACGACGAGCACACGGTCGGCGGTGGCTGAGAACCCGATGTACCGGCTGCTCTTGCCCGTGCGGCTCTTGGGGTCGGGAACAAACGCCACCACGTCGGGGTCGGTGAGGGCCTCGACGGCCATGGCCTCGGTCGTCTGGTGTTGGTCCCACATGTGGGTCACCGCGTCGGCGGGCCAGATCAGCTCAGCCACGAGCCAATCGTATTACATATGTATGACATGTCGACCCTCCTTGTCGACTGCCCCATAAAGAGCCACCAATTGTGCTCTCCGACCCCCACACCGCTCCCCCTCCCGGATAAGGGCGGTGTCCGTGTGCGGTGCGGGGCTTGTCCAGGCTCGGCTTTCGACCGCGTAGCGGCGTAGGCCTTGACAGCGCAGCGGCGCACGTTGAGGACAATTCCCGGCTTCCGGGAGGGGAAGCGAGCAGAGAGCTGCCATATGCGGGCGTGTACACGCATATGGATGCGCGTATGGATGTATGTTGTTGCATCGTGATTTGGTCACTTGTGCATACGAAGGGTGGCGTCGCGAAGACGACGACGGCGATGTTTTTGGCGGCGGCCGCGGTGCGGCGCGGTGTTCCGGCTCGTGTCGTGGATGCCGATCCGCAGGGGTCGGCGTCGTCTTGGGCTGATCGAGCGGTGCACCTTGGCACCCCGCTGCCGTTTGATGTCAGCCCGGCGACCGCGGCCAGTCTGCGGGAGTTGTCGAGCGAGCCCGGCAAGTTGGTCCTGGTGGATACCCCGCCGGGGACGGCGGCGGCGATCGATGCGGCTATCGATGTGGCGGACCTGGTGATCATTCCGACCGGTCCGCGTGCGGCGGATATCGACCGGGTCTGGCCGACGCTGGATATCACGCAGCACCGGCCGACGACGATCCTGCTCACGCTGGTGGACATGCGGAAGGTGGAGGCGGTGGAGATTCCGCGCGGTCTGGCTGAGGCCGATGCGCCGGTGCTGCGGAGCATCGTGCGGAACCTCACCGCGATCGAGCGGGCGTTCGGCCGGGGCATCCCGCGGTACTTGGGTGACTACGGGGACGTGTACGACGAGCTGATGTCGGCGGCGGCGCTTGCGAGGGCGGTAACGGTATGACGGCGAAGTCCTCGACGGCTGATGTGGTGCGGGCCTCGGTGATCCGCCGGCCAACCGGGGCCGCGGCGGCGGCTCGGGCGGCAAGCACGTTTCAGGGCGGCGATGCTCAGCGCACCGACGCGGCGGCGGTCGTGCACGAGGCGATGCGCACGACGATGCACCTGCCCCCGGCGATGCGGACGGCCCTCAAGCGGCGCGCGCTGGACCGGGACACCACTATGAGCGGGCTGATTCGCGCGGCGATCAGCTCGGGGCTGCAGGACCCCGCCGCGCTGGCCGGTGCGTCGATGGAGCACCGCCGCACCAGTAGCGGTGCTCGGACGACACTCGATTTGCCGCGCGATGTGCATCGGACGCTCAAACGTTTGGCGGCTGACGAGGACACAAGCGTGCAAGCTCTGGTCCTAGCGGCGATCGTGCGGGCCTACCCTGACCTCACGTGATGCGGGTATGGAAGTACATATGCGCGTCAATACTGACGCGCATATGTACTTCAGCTCCTCCCTTCGGAGACGGCCGCCGTGGGGGATTGGACCGGAAGCGGACGCGCGAACGCGATCCCGCACCCCGCCGAGTGTGGTCGGCGAGGTGCATGTTCGGTGCATGTTCCCGTCGCGGACATCCGAGGGCGGCAGCGCCGACTAGCTCGCGGCGTGGCCAGAGATCCGCCAGTTTCGGGGTATTTGGGACATGCTCGACTGGCGCTGGAAGGCCGGTCCATGCAAGACCTGCTGACCGAGTACCTGCGTGACTGGCTCGGCGCAGACTGAAAAGTTGGCTGTACGGCGGCGGCGAAGGCCTGCCAGTAGTCCTGGCCCTGACCTGGCATCCGGCCGCTGCCCTCCCCGTTAGAGGCCTGATTCAAGGGACCGCCCGAAGGAGTCAAGGGTCGTGATCGCCGTAGGCGACGGCCGCAGGCCGCCCTTCACGCCGTAGGACGGTCCCGCACAAT
>DASWBF010000452.1:0-6332 GCA_036390735.1 Mycobacterium sp.
GGGGGGATCTGTCGGGTCGGTTACGACTGCGCCGGTTCGCCGGCTGGCGCCTCACACTTGGAGCCGTTCCACACGCCGCCCGTGTGATCGCAGCAATACCTATCCCATTCGCTGAGGGTAACCGGCGCCGTTCCGGGGTCGTACATCTTTATGCACGAGTCGTAAAGCTCGATGTCCCATTCTTGGGCGGGATCACTGCCATTGTTGGGCTGGGCGCCGGCGATCACGGGGTCGAATGCGTTGGTTCCGAAAGCGAGCGCGGCGGCGATGGAGCCGACGGCGACTGCCGAGGCGAGTGGGATGCGTTTCATTGTTGTGTCTCCGTACAGTTAGCGGCGGCCCGGGGTTGCGCCGCCGTCATAGGTAGGAGCCCTCGGTCCTCACAGTGGTGAGATTTTTTTCGCACCAAGCGCGTAACACAGAATTAACAGCCGCTGAATACGCTGCCGTCATGGATCGTCAGAAGGAATTCGTGCTGCGCACGCTCGAGGAACGGGACATCCGGTTCGTGCGGTTGTGGTTCACCGACGTGCTGGGATTCCTCAAATCGGTGGCGATCGCGCCCGCCGAATTGGAGGGGGCGTTCGAAGAAGGCATCGGCTTCGACGGCAGCGCGATCGAAGGGTTCGCCCGGGTGTCGGAGTCCGACTGCGTGGCCCGGCCGGACCCGTCGACGTTTCAGATCCTGCCCTGGACCACCAGCGGCGGTGAGCAACACTCGGCGCGGATGTTCTGCGACATCACGATGCCCGACGGCTCGCCGTCGTGGGCCGATTCACGTCACGTGCTGCGCCGGCAACTGGCCAAGGCCAGCGACCTCGGGTTCTCCTGCTACGTGCACCCCGAGATCGAGTTCTTCCTGCTCAAGTCCTCATCGGAAGACGGCACGCCGCCGGTCCCCACCGACAGCGACGGCTATTTCGACCAGGCCGTGCACGAGGCGGCGCCCAACTTCCGGCGGCACGTGATCGACGCTCTCGAGTCGATGGGCATCTCCGTGGAGTTCAGCCACCATGAAGGCGCACCCGGTCAGCAGGAGATCGACCTGCGCTACGCCGACGCGCTGTCGATGGCCGACAACGTGATGACATTCCGCTATCTGGTCAAGGAAGTCGCGATCGGCGAAGGTGTGCGGGCGACGTTCATGCCCAAGCCGTTCGGCGAATACCCCGGCTCGGCGATGCACACCCACATGAGCCTGTTCGAGGGCGAGGTCAACGCGTTCCACAGCCCCGACGACGCGCTGCAACTCTCGGACGTCGCCAAGTCGTTCATCGCCGGCATCCTCGAGCACGCCACCGAGATCAGCGCCGTGACGAACCAGTGGGTGAACTCATACAAGCGGCTGGTGGTCGGCGGCGAGGCGCCGACCTCGGCATGCTGGGGTGCGGCCAACCGGTCGGCGCTGGTGCGGGTGCCGATGTACACGCCCCGCAAGACGTCGTCGCGGCGCATCGAGGTGCGCAGCCCTGACTCGGCGTGCAACCCGTACCTGACGTTCGCGGTGTTGCTCGCCGCCGGGCTGCGGGGCGTGGAGAAGGGCTACGCGCTCGGACCGCAGGCCGAGGACAACGTGTGGAACCTGACACCCGAAGAACGCAGCGCGATGGGCTACAAGGAACTGCCCGGCAGTCTGGGCGTCGCGCTGGAGCAGATGGAGAACTCGGAGCTCGTGGCGGAAGCGTTGGGCGAGCACGTCTTTGACTTCTTCCTGCGCAACAAGCGCGCTGAATGGGAGAACTACCGTCGCCAAGTGACGCCGTACGAGCTGAAGACGTACTTGTCGCTGTAACGTCAGGGCGTGGCCAAACCTGCGACCCAGCGACCGCGGCTGCCGAGTCCGGGCCGGCTGGGACTGGTCGAGGCGCCCGCGCGCACCGATCTGTCCCGGTTGGGCTGGACATCCGACGACTACGTGGAACTGCTCTGGTCGCTGTCGCGAGCTCCCGACGCGGACGCCGCGCTGCGCGCGATGGTGCGGCTGGCCGACGCGCTGGGCGACGGCTATCAGGAGCTGAACGCGGCGCTGGTGAAAGACCGCTCGCTGCGGGGCCGGCTGTTCGCGTTGCTCGGGTCCTCGCTGGCACTCGGCGATCATCTGGTGGCCAGCCCGCAGACCTGGCGCCTGCTGCAGGGGAATGTGTCGCTACCGTCAGCCGACGAACTGCGCCGCCAGTTCGTCGAACTTGTCACTGAAAAACCAAGGGACGCAACGCTTCCAGCGCTGCGCACGCTCTATCGCAACCGGCTGCTGGTGCTCGCCGCACTGGACGTGGCGTCGACGGTGGAAAACGAACCGGTGCTGCCGTTCGCGACGATCGGCGCCCACCTGTCCGAGCTGGCCGACGCCGCGCTCGCCGGCGCGCTCGAGGTGGCGGTGCTGCGAGTGTGCCAGGACGGGACGCGGCCCCGGCTGGCCGTGATCGCGATGGGCAAATGCGGTGCGCGCGAACTGAACTATGTCAGCGACGTCGACGTGATCTTCGTCGGCGAGAAGGCTGACGCGCTGGAGACCCGCGTGGCGGGGGAGATGATGCGGCTGGCGTCGGAGACGTTCTTCGAAGTCGACGCCGCGCTGCGGCCCGAAGGCAAGGCGGGGGCATTGGTCCGCACGCTGGAGTCGCACGTCACCTACTACAAGCGGTGGGCCAAGACGTGGGAGTTCCAGGCGCTTTTGAAGGCACGGCCGGCTGTCGGCGACGCCGAACTCGGCGAGCAGTACATGGCCGCGCTGATGCCGATGGTGTGGACCGCCTCCGAGCGGGAGGACTTCGTGCCCGAGGTGCAGGCCATGCGGCGGCGCGTCGAGGAGCTGGTGCCCGCCGACGTCCGGGACCGGGAGCTGAAGCTCGGCGCGGGCGGCTTGCGCGACGTCGAGTTCGCGGTGCAGCTGCTGCAACTCGTGCACGGCCGCACCGACGAGGCGCTGCACGTGTCGTCGACGGTCGACGCGCTGGCGGCGTTGGGCGCGGGCGGCTATGTGGGCCGTGACGACGCCGCGAACCTGACCGCGTCGTACGAGTTCTTGCGGCTGCTCGAGCACCGCCTGCAGCTGCAGCGGCTCAAGCGCACGCACATGCTGCCCAAGCCCGACGACGACGAGGCGATGCGCTGGCTGGCCCGCGCCGCGCACGTGCGGCCCGACGGTCGCCACGACGCGCTCGGGGTGCTGCGCGAGGAGCTCAAGCGGCAGAACATGCGAGTGTCGCGGCTGCACGCGAAGCTGTTCTATCAGCCGCTGCTCGAATTCGTCGGGCCCGGACTGGAATTGGCCGGCGGCATGAGCACCGAAGCCGCCGAGCGGCAACTCGCCGCGCTCGGGTATCAGGCGCCACAGAACGCGCTCACCCATCTGGCCGCGTTGACCAGTGCCGGCGGGCGCCGCGGGCGCGTCCAATCGGTGCTGCTCCCGACGCTGCTCGACTGGCTGTCCAACACGCCGGATCCTGACGCCGGGCTGCTGGCGTATCGCAAGCTGAGCGAGGCGCTTTCGGATCAGCGGTGGTTTTTGGCCACCCTGCGCGACGAGGGCGCGGTGGCGAAACGGCTGATGCACGTGCTGGGCACGTCGGCCTACGTGCCGGAACTGCTGATGCGTGCGCCGGAGACCATCCAGTCCTACGCCGACGGCCCGACCGGACCGAAGCTGCTCGACGTTGACACCGAACACGTGGCGCGTTCGCTGTTGGCCGCCACGTCGCGGCACGCCGATCCGGTGAAGGCGATCGCGGCGGCTCGGAGCCTGCGCCGACGGGAATTGGCACGCATCGCGTCGGCGGACCTGCTCGGACTTCTCGAGGTACGACAGGTGTGCGACGCGCTGACGTCGGTGTGGGTGGCGGTGCTGCAGTCGGCGCTCGACACGGTGATCCGGTTCAACACCCCGGACACCGGCGAGGCGCCAGCGCGGATTTCGGTGATCGGGATGGGCCGCCTGGGTGGTCATGAGCTCGGTTACGGGTCTGACGCCGACGTGATGTTCGTCTGCGAACCGGTCTCAGGCGCTGACGAGTCAGCGGCGGTGCGATGGTCGACCACGATCGCCGAGCAGGTGCGGGCACTGTTGGGCACACCGAGCGTCGACCCACCTCTGGAGGTCGATGCGAACCTGCGGCCTGAGGGCCGCAACGGTCCGTTGGTGCGCACATTGAACTCTTACGCGGCGTATTACGCACAGTGGGCGCAGCCGTGGGAGGTTCAGGCGCTGCTGCGTGCGCATCGCGTTGGGGGCGACGAAGATTTGGGTCAGCGGTTCCTGCTGATGGCCGACAAGACGCGCTACCCGCAGGGCGGTGTTTCTGCGGAGTCGATGCGGGAGATTCGGCGCATCAAGGCGCGGGTGGACGCTGAGCGGCTGCCTCGCGGTGCCGACCCGAACACGCACACCAAACTCGGCCGCGGTGGGTTGGCCGACGTGGAGTGGACCGTGCAGTTGCTTCAGCTTCGCCATGCGCACAAGGTGCCTGGGCTGCACAACACCTCAACTCTGGAAACGTTGGACGCGATCGGCGCCGCAGAGTTGATCGTCGAGAGCGATGTCGAGTTGCTGCGGCAGGCGTGGCTGACGGCGACCCGGGCGCGCAACGCGCTCGTGTTGGTGCGGGGCAAAGCCAGCGACCAGCTGCCAGGACCGGGCCGGCTACTCAACGCGGTAGCCGTCGCCGCGGGCTGGCCCACCCCGGACGGCGGCGAATTCCTGGACTACTACCTGCGCGCCACCCGCCGCGCAAAGGTCGTGGTGCGCAAGGTGTTTGGCAGTTAGCGCCGGAAACGGCTGAGCAGACCTGGGCGCCGGGCGGCCGGGACCCGTGTGGTGGCAATGGGCCGCCGCCGGCGCATCGTGTCGACGGCGTACCGGCCGGGACCGATGAACAGGATCAACAAGAACGAGAAACAGAACAGGATCGCCAGCTCGCCGCTGTTACCGCCCATTTGCTTGTCGAACGGCCAGAAAACCTTCTCTCCTTCGTTGAACGGCCAGTGCTGCCAGAAGTAGGCCACCGCCATCTGGCCGGATGCGACGAAAGCTGCTGGGCGGGTGAACAATCCGACCATCACCAGTAGTCCCGTCACGAATTCGATGAGTCCGGCCCACCATCCTGGCCAGTCACCGACATGTGTCTGCATCGGCATCGGCAGCGGCCAGCCGAACAAGATCATCGATCCGTGCAGCGCGAACAGGAGGCCGACGATAATCCGGAAGACGCTGATGATCTTGGGGGAGTGGACGTTGAGCCTGGCATCGAGGTTCGGTGACGTCATGGCCCGACCTTACTCAAGTTCGAGCATCACGGTCACCGGTCCGTCGTTGACGAGTTCGACCTGCATGTGCGCGCCGAACATGCCGGTCGCGACCGTGGCGCCCAGCCTGTGCAGCGCGTCGGCGAACGCCGTCACCAAGGGTTCTGCAACGGGTCGCGGTGCGGCGGCGTTCCACGACGGTCGGCGCCCCTTTTCGGTGTTCGCATGCAGCGTGAACTGGCTGACCACCAGAATCGGTGCGTTCACGTCGGCTGCCGCGCGTTCGTCGTCGAGTATCCGCAGCTGCCAAAGCTTTTCGGCCAGCCGCTGCGCGATCTCATCGGTGTCGTTGTGCGTGACCCCGACGAACGCGAGTAGCCCCTGGCCGTCGGGTCGTATTACGCCGACCACCTCGCCGTCGACCGTCACGCTCGCTGACGTCACCCGCTGCACGAGAACCCGCATGGGGCTCCGTCAATCGGTGGTGTGGACGATCAGCACGTCGATCTTGGCCCTGGTGGCGACACTTCCGGGGATCGAGAACATCCGCCCGAGGATGGCGGATCGCGCGTCGAGTCCCACATTGCCGACCACCAGCAGATCGGCGCCAACGTCCTCGGCGAGGTCTACCAGCGCATGTACCGGAGCATTCTCAATCGGCCGCTCCTCGATGTTCTTCGCTCCGGCCGCGTGGGCCCGTGCGTGTGCCTCGCGCAAGATCGCGTAGATCGGCGCGTTCCCGTGCACCCGCCAGCCCTCGTCCTTGAGGATGTCAGCCGCGCGCAGATCTTCTCTTTGCGGCAGGAACCCCGTCGCAATGAACAGCTTCGCGTTCGACTCGGCGGCAATCTCGGCTGCGCGATCGACCGCGCGCGGCGACGACTCCGAGCCATCGGTGCCGACCACCACCGCCTGATAGACCGTCATTTGCGCCTCCCCAGCATCGTCGCAATGCCGAGACAGTAACGCGTCAGACGTCGAAGTACAGCGCGAACTCGTACGGGTGCGGCCGCACCTGGACCGGCAGGATCTCTTGCTCCCGCTTGTAGGCGATCCACGTCTCGATCAGGTCCTCGGTGAACACGCCGCCC
>DASWBF010000453.1:0-2599 GCA_036390735.1 Mycobacterium sp.
AGCCGTCCTGCGTGGGCTCAACCTGGCTCGCGAAGCACTGTGTGGCACGCCGTTTCAGGCGAAGCGCCCTGTCGGTCAAGGCCACTCGGCGGGTGCGGTGCCACGGCACCGCAGGATCACCGGGTCGGGCCCAGTGCCACATCCACACCGGGTATTCAACAAACACCGCACCGCTGGCCGCTGCGGCGGTCGCGGCTGCCCGACCGGTCGCCTCATGGTCGGGGTGGCCGTCACCGCGCCAGGTGGCTGCGCACCACGTTCCGGGCGGGAAGCGGGCAAGGATCGCGGCGATCGCATCGCTGATCTGCCGTTCGCAGCGGTGCAGCTCACCGTCTGGCATCTCCAGCCGGATCGGCTCGCCGGCACCCAACAGCTTTGCAGCGCGGCGAACCTCGGCCCTGCGCACCGTTTCCAGCTGTGCGCGACGCTCGGCCGACAGCCCCGGATAAGCGGCGCCCCCGTCGGAAACCGAAACCAGGTGCACATCGACGCCCGCCTCGCTGAGCATCGCGGTGGTCGCCCCAAAGCCCAACGTTTCGTCGTCGGGATGCGGGGAGACGATCACCAGGCCCGGACAGTCGGCGACGTCCAGGGATGTAAATCCGTGGTCCCACCCGGTCCACACCTCGACGGGAGTCCCGCCGTCCGCGATCGGGCAGGCCTGCAACCGAATGCTGTTGCCGGACAACATCTTATCGATGGTCACGGCTGGTGGCTGTCAGCAGGCCGAGGGCGGCGAGATCGCGCTCGGCGTGGCTTTGCCGGACATACACCGTCAGATCGGCCACCGCACGGGCGTGCCGTTCGTCGAGGCAGAGCGGGCCTGGCCCGAGCGCCCGATCCGTTCTCGCGAGCGCCTCCTCGACTGCCGATTCGACGACCGCGCGGACGCGCCGGGCGATCAATTCCGCCAGGCCGGACCTATTGCCCGGGTCGGCGTCGATGTGGTCGGCGGCTGCGGCGAGGGTGGCCTCGGCGGCGGCGAAGGCCGCGTCCACAGCGCCCAGGTGGGCCAGCGTGTGGTCGCCCGCGCAACCGCTGGCGGCGCGCTCGTAGAGCGGCGCTGCTACCGCACGCGCCCCGCCCAACCAACAGGCCGCCACCCCGATGGCACCATGCCAAAAGCCCGGCCGCGCAAGGTAATCACCCGGTGCACCGATCGGCATCGCTGGTGCATCATCAAAGCTTACGGATCTTGTGTCGGAGGTCGCCATGCCCGCATTGCGCCACGAGCTAGCCAGCGGAGTAACACCGGGCTGAGCCAAGTCGACAGCGAACAGCTCGCGGTTTCCGTCCACACCGTGAGCGGTGACCAGTGCATGTGAGCACAGACCGGCGCCCGAACACCACGGCTTCACGCCCCCGAGCGCCACGGCATCGCCGTCGTGACCAGCCGTCAGCCTTTGTCCAGGTGCCTCAGCGGCCCACACACCCCACAGTTGCCCCGGTTGCGCGGATGGCCCACCTAGTTCGGCGAGGATCGCGACCGCGTCGGTGTGGGCTTCGGCCAACCGGCCTGCCACAACATCGACTTCTGTGAATTCGGCGAGCTTTAACCACCGGCCGACGGTGTCCCCTGACGCTGGTAGCGGAAGGTTCAGCTCGCCGGCATCCAGCCACTGACGTACCAGAGACGTTGTCATGCCAGATCCTCGGCGCCACGTCGATGCAGCATGGACCGCAGGTGCGCGGCGAACCCGTTGGGTGCCCGTCCCTCGTGCCGCGCTGACGTGACCACCGAGAGGCTGGCGTCGCACCGGATGTGAAAGCCGCTTAGCTCAAACCGGCGCACCAAGTCCACATCCTCGCCGCTCGGCAATGCGGCGAAACCTCCTACTTCCCAATACTTCTCGGCAGCAAAACCCATGTTCGCGCCGTGGATGTGGTTATGGCCTGCGCCATCGCTTCCAGATTTGGATCGGTAGCGGTGTAGGTACCGGCCCGCGACCGACGTCGGGACATGTCGCCAGTTCGCGACGCGGACCACACCGAGCACCATGTCCGCGTCGGCGACCATCTGCCGCACCAGCCAGTCGGGGTCCACGCGGCTGTCGGCATCGGTGGTGGCATACCACGTACGGGCCACGTTTGCGTCGGGCCACACGGTCCGCGCACGATTGAATCCGGCCGCACGCGCCGCGCCGACATTGTGAGCGTCGATCGACAGCACCTGCACACCCGGACCGAACCCTTCGGCCACATCGGCGCTGCGGTCGGTACAGGCGTCGAGCACCACCACCGTCAGTACCCGACCCGGCATAGCCGTGGCAGCGCCCAGCACGGCGGTCAAGCACCTCCGCAGCCTCGTCGCCTCGTTGTGAGCGGGAATGACCACCACCGCCCGATCGAAACCCGCTCGCGTCACGGGAGTGAGGTACCCGTTTTCGCGAAGTTTGAACAGCTAGATGGGTGGGTATGCGCGCCCGCAAACGATGCAACGACCACACGTCACACGGAAAGGGAGCGGAAGCGCATGAGCGCCGAAGACAAACTAAGCAACAAGATCGACGACATGGGCGGCAAGGCAAAAGAAGCCGCCGGCAAGCTCACCGGTGACGACAGCACCAAGAACGAGGGGAAGTTGGACCAGGCGAAGGCC
>DASWBF010000454.1:0-2297 GCA_036390735.1 Mycobacterium sp.
AGCTTGGGGGGCAGCGGTTCGCCGATGAGAGTGGTGCGCGCCCCCAGATCGGCGGCCTCCTCGATGCGCCGGGCCGCATCCCGGCGATAGATCCGCAGCCGATCGGCCAGCACCTGCACCGGCCGCCCACCCAACTCCTCGCCCGGTGCATGGGCCAGCTCGCTGATCAGCTCATGCTCGACTGCGGGCAGCCGGCGCCGCCAGCTTTCACCGCGCTGCAACAACGCCAGCCGCTCGGCGTTCGACAGCGCACCTCCGTCTAGCGCATCGAGCTTGTCCAGCGCAGCGTCCACCGCGTCGTAGGCGGCCATCGCCTGCTCAAACGCGGTCGAACTCATACCCGCAATGTAGCGACGCCCACCGACACGATCTGGCCTCAAACCCTGCCGGACAACACAATTCAGGCCCAGTTATCCACAACCCCGAATCCATCCACAGATCTCGACGAACAGCCAAATCAGCGTTGACAAACCAAAGACCACGAGTTAGATACCGCCGGCGCGGCGTGCCCGATACAACTTGATGTCTCCGCGAAAGCCTTTGAGGCGCCGCGCACCCGCGAACGACCAGACGAACCGGTCGTCCTCTCCGATCGCCTCACGGGTCGATTCCGCCACCAGCACCGCACCGGGCCTCGCCACGTCCGTCACCCTGCTCGCGAGATTGACCGGGCTTCCGAACCAGTCCCCAGCCCGGCTCACCGCCGCTCCACTCGCGATGCCCACCCGAAGCTGCGGAAGGTCCGAATCATCGGCAGCGTCAACCAGATTCAGCATCGCATCGAGCAACGGAACCGGTTCGGGACAGACCAGCATCACCGCATCGCCGATGGTCTTGATCAACCGCACCGGAGGAACCGCAAGCCCATAGGCGAGATCGGCGAGCCGGCTGGCGAGCCGCTCGAGATCCTCCGGCGGCACGGCCTCCCCCAGCCGGGTGAACCCGACGAGATCCGCGAACGCCACCGTCACGTCGCGGGCACCGGGAAGCGCCGATCCCTCCGCACGTTCAGTCGCGCTGACCGCTTCGGTCTCCATCATGTGCCGCAGTTGAAGGAACAGCATGTCCTGGACCATCGGCGCCAGCAGCGGTCCCACGCGGCTCATCAACGCTTCCGAGCCCTGAGCGATTTCCAGTTCTGTTGCTCCGGGCCGAAGTAACGTAGCCAACGCGGTGTATCTCATCACCTCGGCGGCGTGCGAAAGCCCGTCGGCGAGAATGCGCACCACGCTGACCAACTGGTCGGGATCGATTCCGGCGTCGACGAATTCCTGCGCTCGGCCAGCCGCCTCGCCGTCGGCACGAAGGTGTACGCGTGCGTCGGGATCGTCGACGCGTGACAAGCCGACCGCTCGTTGCAGCCGCTGAAGAAGATCCAAGTCGATGTGGTGTGTCTCGCAGATCTCCCGCGCCGATACGAACGTCCCGTCATCACCCAACAGCCGCCGAGCCGGGAGCAGCATCGGAGCAATGGCACCACGGAGCTGTTCGACCGTGAAGCCGTGCTGCAGTAGCCACGCGATCAGCTCGGCACGTTCTGCGCGCGCGTCGCCGTCGAGCCCGTCGAGCAGACCCGACGCCTCGATGTCGATGTTGGCCGCCACCGCGTCAACCTACATCGAGCACGGCACGCCACGCCCGCAGCTTCGCGCTGTATGACACTGCGGCGTTGGCGGGACTCGTCGACGGCAGCCGGGTGCAGTCGACCGGAAAGTCCACTGCTGACGCAACCCGCCGCAGAAACACCCGTTCAGCCTTCGCGCCGTTGAAGAACACCCGCGTGATGCCTGGGTGCTCGGCGAAAAGAGCCTCAAAGTCGTTGACTTCCATGCTGTCTCGCACGATCGCCGAATCAAGACTTCCGGGGCGGTCGCAGTTGCGCAGCGTATCCCACAAACCAATGCCGGCCGAAAGCAAACCCTGTAGACGGGACGGATAGTCGGCGTGCACGTCGAACCCTATGAGCTCGCTCATGATGCACCAGAACGCATTTCGCGGATGCGCGTAGTATTGCTGCATCTGCAGCGAGACTTCACCTGGTATGGAGCCGAGCACCAGCACGCGCGTGCGGCCGTCGACGACGGGCGGCAGACCAGTCGGCACGGTGCAACCTTACGAGACGGTACCGTGGCGGGATGTCATGCGTGTTCTGTGAAATCGTCGCGGGCACGGCGCCCGCGATCCGGATCTATGAAGACGACGATTACCTGGCGATCCTCGACATCCGCCCGTTCACCAGAGGGCACACGCTGGTCCTACCAAAGCGGCACACCGTGGACCTGACCGACACGCCGCCG
>DASWBF010000455.1:0-6810 GCA_036390735.1 Mycobacterium sp.
GGTGCGCGGCACGCCGCGGAAGCCGGCCAGCGCCTCGAACTGCTCCAGCGCGATCACCAACTCCGGCTTGTGGCTGCGGTCGCGGTAGTTGCGGGTGGGCGACGTCACCGGGATGCCGCGCCGCTCCTCGCGGTCGAACCCCTCCGCGGCCTGCTGCGCGCTCGGATGCGCTTGCAGTGACAGCGGCTCGTCGGCGGCGAGCACTTTGACCAGAAAGGGCAGGCATTCCCCGAACCGGTCGAGGACCGCGGTGCCGAGCTGGCCCTCGGGATTGGCGGTCAGTGTGTCCAGCAGCGACTGCTCGCCGGCCTCGGTTTGCAGCCAGGCCGGATCGCCGGGGTGCGCGCCGAACCACAGTTCGGCCTCGGGATGCGGTGTGGGCGTTGGTCTTCCAGTGAATTCCGCGATCGCCGTGCGTGACCCCCACGCGTAAGTGCGCACCGCGCCGCGTAACAAATGCACGTCGCTAACCCCGTATCAATCGCAGATACACCGCGGCCATTTCCAGTCGCACCGCCAGCACGGCCAGTTGCACGTCGTCACTGCTGATGATGCCCGCGGTGGCGTCGGCTACATCTTGTGCCCCGACCAGATCGACGTCGTCAAGACCGGCGGTCCGCGCCGCCACCACCGGTCGTTCGTCGTTGGTCGTCAATGCCAGCACCCGCAGCCGGTCCGGCAGCGGTCCGTCGATCTGTTCGTCGTGAAACAGCGCATCCACCGAATCGGTCACCGCGCCCGGCACATCCGACCGCAGCGCGATCACCACATCGGCCAGCCCGGCCGCTGCGGCGACGGTGCCCGCCACCCGCAACAGGATCGAGCTGCCGTGGTGCGCCAACGCAAGTGCGGCGGAGGAGTCGGCGGCCAGCACCACGCGCCGGGAGACCATCCGGCCCGCCAGCGCCTTGGCCGGGTTCGTGAACACCTCGCGTCCCGCACTGCTGCGCAGCACTTCCGCGTCGACTTCGTCGGCCAGCGCTCCGAGATCGGCACGCACCGCGTCGTCGACGGCGGCGACTGCCGCCAGCCCGGCCGCCAGATACCGGGTCAGGCCGAACGCGTCGTCGAGGGGCAGCCGCGGCGCCAGCACCGCGGACCGCCCGGCGGCCGCATCGGCCAGTGGGCCCTCGAACGGAGCGACGACCAGCAGCCGGGCCCCGCGCCGCGCAGCCATCGAGGCGGCCGCGACAAGCGCCGGATCGCCCGCATCGTCGCCAGCCACCACAACGACGTCAAGCGGACCGATCCAGGGCGGTGCGCCGGAGGCGACCATGATCGGCGACCCCGCGACCTGCCCGACGAGCGCCGACACCATGCGCCCCGCGGTGGCAGCGGTGCCACGGCCGGCTATCCAGATCACCGTGCGGGGCTGAGGCCCGGCCAACGACTCCAGCGCGCCCTCGTCGACCGCGGCGGCAGCGGCGCGAACGTGCGCGCCCGACGTCGATGCCGTGCGCAGCAGGCCGTCACGATCGGCGCCGACGAGGCCGTCGACGTCGTCGAGGTCGATCGCGGACCGGGTGGCGTTCATCGCGAAACGCCTGCCTGAGAATGGATTTCGGCCGCGATCTTCTCGACGATCTCGTCGACCGTGTCCTTCTCGCGGGCCTCGACGTTCAGCCGCAGCAGCGGCTCGGTGTTGGACATCCGGATGTTGAACCAGGTGCCCTCTCCGAGGTCGACGGTCACACCGTCCAGGTGATCGATCGACATGATCTGCGTGCCAAACGATTTGAGCACCGCGTCGATGCAGGCTTGCGCGTCGTGGACGGTGAAGTTGATCTCACCCGACGGTTCGTACCGGTGATAGTCGGCCATCAGCTCCGACAGCGGCCGTTGTTGCTCGCCCAATGCCGCCAGCACGTGCAACGCGGCGAGCATGCCCGAGTCGGCTCCCCAGAAGTCGCGGAAGTAGTAGTGCGCCGAATGCTCGCCGCCGAAGATCGCGCCGGTCTTGGCCATCAGCCCCTTGATGTAGGAGTGCCCAACGCACGAGCGCACCGGGGTGCCGCCGCGCTCGATCACCAGCTCGGGCACGGCGCGCGACGTGATCAGGTTGTGGATCACGGTCGCGCCGATCTCGCGGGACAGTTCGCGGGCGGCAACCAGTGCGGTGACGGCCGACGGGGACACCGGCTCTCCGCGCTCGTCGACCACGAAGCAGCGGTCCGCGTCGCCGTCGAACGCCAATCCGATGTCGGCGCCCGTCGCGCGGACGTGGTGCTGCAAGTCGACGAGGTTCGCCGGGTCCAACGGGTTGGCCTCGTGGTTCGGGAACGTGCCGTCCAGGTCGAAGTACAACGGCTCCATCGTGATCGAATCGATCGGGCCCAGGACCGCCGGAGCGGTGTGGCCGGCCATGCCGTTGCCCGCGTCGACGGCCACCCGAAGCGGTCGCTTCCCGGCGAGGTTGACCAGCGACCTCAAGAACTCGCCGTAGTCGGCGAGCACGTCGCGGTCCGTGATGTTGCCGGCCGGTCCGTCGAAAGCCGCCACGCCCGCGATCACGTTGTCGGCGATCGTGGCCAGCCCGGTGTCGCGGCCGACCGGCTTCGCACCGGCCCGGCACAGCTTGATCCCGTTGTAGGCGGCGGGGTTGTGGCTGGCCGTGAACATCGCGCCCGGGCAGTCGAGGAATCCGGACGCGAAGTACAGCTGGTCGGTGGACGCCAGCCCGATGCGGACGACGTCGAGGCCCTGGCCGGTGACGCCGGACGCGAACGCCGCGGCAAGCGCCGGCGAGCTGTCCCGCATGTCGTACCCGACGGCCACGGTGTCGGCCCCTTCCCCGCGCAGCAGGCGCGCGAACGCCGCGCCCACGTCGGCGACGAACGGCTCGTCGAGTTCGTCACCGACTAAGCCGCGAACGTCATAGGCCTTGATCACGCGGTGAACGTCCGCAGCGGGCCGGGGCATGACGACGACTGACTCCTGTCGAGAACGCGACTGCTGGTGGCCAGCCTAACCGTTAGCCACGACGGCGTTTCGGCTTCACCGCACGCCGAGGCGTTTGCTCATTGGGGAGGGTCGGGCAGCACCCGCAGATGACCGCGTCGTCGGCCGATTTTCGCGGCGTGCGTGGACGGGGGTGCCAGCACGGCGCCGTTGGTGCCGACGGGAGCGCCGTTGATCAAGTCGGCGTAATCGCCGAACGCTGCGCTCCCCCCGCTGCCGATCGCTACGCCGTCTCGACTCTCCCGTACGGCGTCGGCGAGCGCCACCAGGTCGTCCTCGTCGGGGCTGGTCGGCAGCGGGCCGGCGTGGCGAACCAACTCCCAATTGCGCGGCGCGGTGATCCGGCCGGCGTGGGAGACGCAGAGGTCCCACGAGTGCGGTTCGGCCGCGGTGGCAAGCGGCCCGATGACCGCGGTCGAGTCGGAGTAGACGAACGTCAGCGTTGCGACCGCATACTGCGGACACCCTGGTCGGCAGCACCGACGGGGAACGTTCACGTCGGAGAGGCTATCGCGCCCAATCGCCTGCCGGTGCCGGACACGCGCACGGTCCAAGGCGAAGATCTCCAAACGTTACGATCGCCCCCGTGGCCGGTAGACGCGGTTCCCGGCGGCGAGAAATGCGTGGCTCGCTGTTGCCGCCGACGGTGCCCGGGTGGCGGAGCCGCGCGGAGCGGTTCGACATGGCAGTGCTGGAGGCCTATGAGCCGATCGAGCAGCGGTGGGCGGACCGGCTGTCGGCGCTTGACGTCGCGGTCGACGAGATCCCGCGCATCTCACCGAAGGATCCCGACAGCGTGCAGTGGCCGCCGGAGGTGGTGGCCGACGGCCCGATTGCGCTGGCCCGTCTGATTTCTGCGGGCGTGGATGTCCGCGGCAACTCGACTCGGGCGCGAATCGTGTTGTTTCGCAAACCGATCGAGCGGCGAGTCAAAGACAGCGACGAGTTGGCGGACCTGCTGCACGAGTTGTTGGTGGCTCAGGTGGCCACGTATCTGGGCGTGGAGCCGTCGGTCATCGACCCGACGATCGACGACGACTAGCTTGTCCCGCGAGCAGACGAGAGAATCAGAGGCCGATGAGCGCTCGCGCGAAGAGAATCAGATGACGCCGCGCTTGAGGCGACGGCGCTCCCGTTCGGAGAGCCCGCCCCAGATGCCGAAGCGCTCGTCATGGGCCAGTGCGTAATCCAGGCACCTGTCACGCACCTCGCAGCCCATGCAGATGCGCTTGGCCTCACGCGTGGAGCCGCCCTTCTCCGGGAAGAACGCCTCCGGGTCGGTTTGGGCGCACAGCGCCCGCTCCTGCCATTGATCGTCGGGGATTTCTGGCGCCAGACCGAAAGGCTCGGGCACCAGAGCCAAATGGGCACGTTTGGCGGTACCCATTATTTCTGCGCTGGAGGGGGCTTGCGGCGTGCTGCCCACAGCGCTCAAGCCCCGGTCGCCCAGCCGGATCGGTTGCGGGAAATCGATGTGCTCGTAAGGCATTTCGCCTCCTAACCTGATGATCGCAGTTGGTGTGTGGAATGTCGCCCACTATTCAGCAGAGTTCGAACAAGTGATCGAATCTCGGTCTGCGACACCGGAACCGGAGGGCCAACCGGGAATGACACCAATGTGATTACACACTTGTGAGCTGGTCCGGTCAAGCGTTAGAACCAAAATTCATACCATCTCGTGATCAAAATTCGGCGCGCCGTGATCGCGGCGTGTCGTCCCGAGTAACCGGGCCGAACGACTCTAGCGCCGAAGGCTTAGTGTCCTTTGATGTGAAAGTCACCGTTCTCGTGGGCGGCGTCGGCGGGGCGCGCTTCCTGCTGGGTGTTCAGCACTTGCTCGGGCTGGGCCAGTTCGCCGCCGAGGGCGGAAGCCCCCACACCCTCACGGCGGTCGTCAACATTGGCGACGACGCGTGGATGCACGGCGTGAGAGTGTGCCCGGATCTCGACACTTGCATGTACACGCTCGGTGGCGGCATCGACCCCGAACGCGGCTGGGGCCACCGGAACGAAACCTGGCACGCCAAGGAGGAATTGGCCAACTACGGCGTGCAGCCCGACTGGTTCGGGCTCGGGGACCGCGACCTGGCCACCCACCTGGTGCGCAGCCAGATGCTGCGGGCCGGCTACCCGCTGTCGCAGGTGACCGAGGCGCTGTGCAAGCGCTGGTCGCCCGGCGCCACGCTGCTGCCCGCCAGTGACGACCGCTGCGAAACCCACGTCGTCGTCACCGATTTGGCTGACGGCACGAAGCGCGCGATCCACTTCCAGGAGTGGTGGGTGCGGTATCGCGCACAGGTACCGACTCACAGCTTCGCGTTCGTCGGCGCAGATAAGGCCACGGCCGGGCCGGGCGTCGTCGAGGCGATCGAATCCGCCGGCGTTGTGTTCGTCGCGCCGTCCAACCCGGTGGTCAGCATCGGCGCGATCCTGGCGATTCCCGGTATCCGCGCCGCGCTGCGGTCCACTCCCGCCCCGGTCATCGGGTACTCCCCGATCGTCAGCGGAAAACCGTTGCGCGGCATGGCCGATGAGTGCCTGCGCGTGATCGGCGTGCCCACCACGTCGGAGGCGGTCGGGGCGCACTACGGCGCCCGCGCTACCGTCGGGATCCTCGACGGCTGGCTCGTGCACGAAGGCGATGCCGCCGACGTCCCCGGCGTCAGCGTCCGCTCGGTGCCGCTGCTGATGACGGACCCGGCGGCCACCGCCGATATGGTTCGCAGCGGCTTAGAAATAGCGGAGCACTGGCCGTCCATCAAATCGGGTCCCCGGTCATGACCGACCACGGATCCGCGCGGCCCGTCGAGTTGCTGCCGGTGCCCGGCCTGCCCGAGTTTCGGCCCGGTGACGACTTGGCCGCCGCGCTCGCGATGGCGGCGCCGTGGCTGCGCGACGGTGACGTCGTGGTCATCACCAGCAAGGTGGTCAGCAAGTGCGAGGGCCGCATCGTGCCGGCCCCCGCCGATCCGCAGGCCCGAGACGATCTGCGCCGCAAGCTGATTGATGCCGAGGCGGTGCGGGTACTGGCCCACAAGGGCAAGACGCTGATCACCGAGAACGCGCTGGGGCTCGTGCAGGCGGCGGCCGGGGTCGACGGCTCCAACGTCGGCGCCACTGAACTCGCGCTGTTGCCGGTCGATCCGGACGGCAGCGCGGCCACCCTGCGCGCGCGGCTGCGGGAACTGCTCGGCGTCACCGTCGGGGTGCTGATCACCGACACCATGGGCCGGGCATGGCGCACCGGCCAGACTGACGTCGCGATCGGCGCGGCCGGCGTCGAGGTCCTGCACGACTACGCGGGCGCGCACGACGCCCACGGCAACGAACTGGTGGTGACCGAAGTCGCGGTGGCCGACGAAATCGCCTCGGCCGCGGACCTTGTGAAGGGCAAGCTGACCGGAGTTCCCGTCGCTGTGGTGCGCGGTCTGCCGATCACCGATGACGGCTCGACCGCGGCACGACTGGTGCGGCCCGGCGAGGAGGACCTGTTTCGGCTCGGCACCGACGAGGCGCTCGCCGAGGGCCGCCGGCAGGCCGTGCTGCTGCGTCGCTCGGTGCGGCGGTTCACCTCCGAGCCGGTGCCGCCGCAGGACATCGAGGGCGCGGTCGCAGACGCGCTGACGGCGCCGGCGCCGCACCACACCCGGCCGGTGCGGTTCGTCTGGTTGCGCGACGCCGACCGGCGCACGGCACTGCTCGACCGGATGAGGGCGCGGTGGCGCGAAGATCTCAGCCAAGACGGAAAATCCGAGTCGTCGATAGACGCCCGCGTCGCACGCGGTCAAATCCTTTACGACGCGCCGGAACTGATCATTCCGGTTCTGGTCCCCGACGGCGCGCATGACTATC
>DASWBF010000456.1:0-5493 GCA_036390735.1 Mycobacterium sp.
CTATCTGCGCATCTACGACACGCACACCAGCCGCGAGCTGTATCTCGGGGAAACCAAACGCATCGCCACACCGGCTCAGCGGATTGTGTTGCACGCCAAAGACCGTGGCTGCACACGACCCGGGTGCACGGCGCCGGGCTACCTGTCAGAGGTCCATCACGTCAACGAATGGGCCGTGCACCACCGCACCGACATCGACGACCTGACATTCGCCTGCGGACCGTGTCACAAGCTGCTCGACGACGACGGCTGGACCACCCGCAAGAACACCGACGGCATCACCGAATGGATCCCGCCGCCCCACCTGGATTTCGGCAAACCCAGAACCAACGGCTACTGGCACCCCCAACGCTACTTCCGACTCGACGACAACGACGACCCCCCGTAGCGGCTGACCGCAGCTCCTTCGTCCTCACGACGCGGAGGTTTGACCTCTGGTGTTGGCGTGTCGCCTACCATGGGGGACGCCGAAGATTCCAAATAATTAGGGGACGTATCCGTGCTGAACAAGTTGCTGCGCCTCGGTGAAGGTCGCATGGTCAAACGCCTCAAGGGCGTGGCCGACTATGTCGGCAGCTTGTCCGAGGACGTCGAGAAGCTCACCGACGCCGAGTTGCGCGCCAAGACCGACAAGTTCAAGAAGCGCTACGCCGACGGCGAAAGCCTCGACGACCTGCTGCCCGAGGCGTTCGCGGTGGCCCGCGAAGCCGCCTGGCGGGTGCTCGACCAACATCCGTTCGACGTGCAGGTGATGGGCGCCGCGGCTCTGCACTTCGGCAATGTCGCCGAGATGAAGACCGGTGAGGGCAAGACCCTCACCTGTGTGCTGCCCGCCTACCTCAACGCGCTGGCCGGCAAGGGCGTGCACGTCGTCACCGTCAACGACTACCTGGCCAAACGCGACAGCGAGTGGATGGGCCGCGTGCACCGCTTCCTTGGTCTCGACGTCGGCGTGATCCTGTCCGGCATGACTCCCGATGAGCGGCGCATCGCCTACAACGCCGACATCACCTACGGCACCAACAACGAATTTGGGTTTGACTATTTGCGCGACAACATGGCCCACCGGCTCGAAGATCTGGTGCAGCGCGGGCACAGCTTCGCGGTCGTCGACGAGGTGGACTCGATCCTGATCGACGAGGCCCGCACCCCGCTGATCATCTCCGGACCCGCCGACGGTGCGTCGAATTGGTACAGCGAGTTCGCTCGGCTCGCGCCGCTGATGGAGAAGGACACCCACTACGAGGTGGACATCAAGAAGCGCACCATCGGCGTGCACGAGCTCGGGGTCGAGTTCGTCGAGGACCAGATCGGTATCGACAACCTCTACGAGGCCGCCAACTCGCCGCTGGTCAGCTACCTCAACAACGCACTGAAGGCCAAGGAGCTGTTCAGCCGCGACAAGGACTACATCGTCCGCGACGGCGAGGTGCTGATCGTCGACGAGTTCACCGGGCGTGTGCTGATCGGGCGCCGTTACAACGAGGGCATGCACCAGGCCATCGAGGCCAAGGAAAGCGTGGAGATCAAGGCCGAGAACCAGACGCTGGCCACGATCACCCTGCAGAACTACTTCCGGCTCTACGACAAGCTCGCAGGCATGACCGGCACCGCGCAGACCGAGGCGGCCGAGTTGCACGAGATCTACAAGCTCGGCGTCGTGTCGATCCCGACCAACAAGCCGATGGTCCGCGGCGACAAGTCCGACCTCATCTACAAGACCGAGGAAGCCAAGTACATCGCGGTCGTCGACGACGTCGCCGAGCGCTACGAGAAGGGCCAGCCGGTGCTGATCGGCACCACCAGCGTCGAGCGCTCCGAGTACCTGTCCCGTCAGTTCCAGAAGCGGCGCATCCCGCACAACGTGCTCAACGCCAAGTACCACGAGCAGGAGGCGGGCATCATCGCCGAGGCCGGCCGTCGCAGCGCGATCACCGTCGCGACGAACATGGCCGGCCGCGGCACCGACATCGTGCTCGGCGGCAACGTCGACTTCCTCACCGACACGCGGCTGCGCGAGCGAGGGCTCGACCCGGTCGAGACACCCGACGAGTACGAGCAGGCGTGGCACGAGGAGCTGCAAAAGGTCAAGGACGAAGCCGCCGCCGAGGCTCAAGACGTGATCGACGCCGGCGGCCTGTACGTGCTCGGCACCGAGCGGCACGAGTCGCGGCGCATCGACAACCAGTTGCGCGGCCGGTCGGGCCGGCAGGGCGACCCAGGGGAGTCCCGGTTCTACCTGTCGCTCGGCGACGAGTTGATGCGGCGGTTCAACGGCGCGGCGTTGGAGTCGCTGCTCACCCGGATGAATCTGCCGGACGACGTGCCGATCGAGGCCAAGATGGTGACCCGCGCGATCAAGAGCGCGCAGACCCAGGTCGAGCAACAGAACTTCGAGGTCCGCAAGAACGTCCTAAAGTACGACGAGGTGATGAACCAGCAGCGCAAGGTCATCTACGCCGAGCGCAGGCGGATCCTCGAGGGCGAAAACCTCAAAGACCAAGCGCTGCAAATGATTCGGGATGTGGTCACCGCCTACGTCACCGGCGCCACCGCGGAGGGCTACGCCGAGGACTGGGATCTCGACCAGCTGTGGACCGCGCTGAAGCAGCTGTATCCGGTCGGCATCGAGCACAAGAGCCTGGCCCATCGCCACGACGAAATGGACGACCTCAGCAGTGAGGAACTGCTCGACGCGCTGCTGGAGGACGCCGACAGCGCGTATGCAAAGCGGGAGACCGAGATCGACGGGCTCGCCGGCGAGGGCGCGATTCGCCAGCTCGAACGTACCGTGCTGCTCAGTGTGCTCGACCGCAAGTGGCGTGAGCACCTCTACGAGATGGATTACCTCAAGGAGGGCATTGGCCTGCGGGCGATGGCGCAGCGTGACCCGCTCGTCGAATACCAGCGCGAGGGCTACGACATGTTCATCGGCATGCTCGACGGGCTGAAAGAGGAGTCCGTCGGATTCCTGTTCAACGTCGTGGTCGAAGCGGCGCCGCCCCCGGTCGTCGAGCCGATCACCGCTCCCGAGGGGCTCGAACTGAGGACCGCCGCCGCCCGGGTCGGTGGGGGCACGGGCACCAAGGAGCTACAGGCGGCCGTGGCGGCGTTGCGCGCCAAGGGAATTGACGACGACACGGATGGCGAGCGACAGCTCACCTACACCGGGCCGTCGGAGGACGGGTCGGCGCAGGTGCAGCGGCGCAACGGCGGCGAGCCGACGCCCGCGGCCGTCGGCAGTGGCACTCGGCGCGAACGGCGCGAGGCCGCCCGCAAGCAGAGCCGCGGGTCCAAACGAAGGCGCTAGGGCGTCAACGCTTTTCGACGAGCTCGGCGATGCGCTCCAGCGTCGCGCGCATGCCCTGCTCGGCCTGTTTGGGCATGCCGGTGTTCTTCAGAATCACCGCCTGCTTGTCCCGCGAGATGTCCCAGGTCTCGCGCACCAGCGTGCGGGCGCTGGATGTCGCCGGCCCAGCGGCTCCGCCGTCCGCGGGCTCCAGCTCGTATCGCCAGATCCGGCCGCCGACCAAGCCGCCCAGCATCGTCGTCTGCCATGCGATGCGCCGGTCCGGTTCGTACTCGATGACCGTGTTGGTGGTCTTGTAGGGCAAGCCCACCCGCATCGACATCCCGAACTTCGAGCCTTTCGACAGTGGCATCGACTCCTGCGTCGTGTGCTTGACGGTGCCGGAGCCGTCGAAGCTGGGATGCTTCCCGGCGTCGGCGACGAGTGCGAAGATGTCGCTGGCGGGGGCGTTGATGACTCGTTCGACGCTTACCGTGTTCCCTTCCACGGGGTTGACGCTAGCCCATCTGAAGCGCAACCAGTCGCCATCCCCGACGACCGCGGATCTCGGCGCGCTGGACCCGTCCCGCGATAGCCCGCACGCGCCCGTCGCGGTAATACGTGGCGAACACCTCGGCGACGTCGCCATCGCGGTCCACGATGCGCAGCCGGACTCGTCGCAGTTGCGCCGCCAACATTCCCGGCGATGAGCCGCTTGCGCGAAGAGCATCAGCCTGAGCGCGCGACGAGCGGACCAGCGCGATCACCGTGTCGGCGAGCCCGTCACCGAGCAGCGGTTGCAGCTGGGCGAACGGCCGGCGTCCGTCGACGACTTCGAGCACCCCCCGCAACGCCGCGTCGGCGAACACCGCCGCAGCGCGCGCCGACGGCTGTTCGGGCAGCGGCGGGACCGCGGCAAGCCGCCGGACGGGTCGGCCAAAGGTTGGTGGCGGGCGCCGCGGCTCACCGACCGGCGGCTCGTAGTCGGCGACGGGGACGACGGTCAAGTCGTGGCTCATGGGCGCCCTCCAGCGGTGACGGTTCCGACGTGCCTGCTGGAGAGACGCAGACCTGCTGCGACCAATGATCCCACGGCAAACGAGGGGTCCCGTCATGAAATTGCGCTGCGGCCACCCACAATGCGAGGGTGCCCGAGCGCCGGATACGGTGGCGGAAGCTGCGGCTGAGTTCGAGCGAGGGGAGGTTCGGCCGCGATGGTGATCCGGTTGTCGGCGTCTGACGCGTCGTTCTACCACTTGGAGGACACATCGACGCCGATGTACGTCGGGTCGCTGTCGATCCTGCGCCGACCGAAGGCGGGCCTTTCGTACGAGACGCTGCTGCGCACCGTCGAGCAGCGGCTGCCGCAGATCCCGCGCTACCGGCAGAAAGTGCGCGAGGTGACCCTCGGGCTGGCCCGGCCGGTGTGGATCGACGACCCCGACTTCGACATCACCTATCACATCCGGCGCTCCGCGCTGCCGTCCCCGGGCAGCGACGACCAGCTGCACGAGCTGATCGCGCGGCTGGCGTCGCGACCGCTGGACCGGTCGCGGCCGCTGTGGGAGATGTACCTGGTGGAAGGGCTCGCCAAGAACCGCCTCGCGATCTACACGAAGTCCCACCAAGCGCTGGTCAACGGAATGACGGCGCTGGCGATCGGGCACGTGATCGCCGACCGGACGCAGCGCCCGCCCGAGTTCGGCGAGGACATCTGGATCCCGGCGGGCGAACCGTCGAACTTCGCGCTGATGATGGGCGCCGTCGGGGAATGGGTGACGCGGCCCACCACGCAACTGCAGGCGATGCGGTCCGCGGTCAGCGACGTCGTCACCAATGCCGGCTACATCGCCGACGTGGGCCGTCAGCTGTCCCACACGGCCCGCACCGTGCTGCGCGGCACCGCCCCGGACAGCCCGCTGAACACCCAGGTGTCGCGCAACCGCCGGTTCACCGTGGCCACCGGCCGGCTGGAGGAGTACCGCAAGCTGCGGGCTCGCTACGAGTGTGACGTCAACGACGTCGTGCTGGCGGTGGTCGCGGGGGCGCTGCGCAACTGGCTGATGTCGCGGGGCGAGTCGGTGACGACGGCGTCGACCGTGCGGGCGATGGCCCCGATGTCGGTGTACCCGGAGGCCGACCTGGAAACCAACGCGGGTCCCGGTCAGGCGATCAGCGAGGTGTCGCCGTTCCTGGTGGACCTG
>DASWBF010000457.1:0-3375 GCA_036390735.1 Mycobacterium sp.
AGCTGGAGGCCGAGGCGAAGGCCAACCCGAAGCGCAGCGCGCTGCTCGAGCCGGCGGGACGGGCCGGCGGACCAGTGTCAGTACTGAATTCCGGCGTCTCAGTTCGCTTCTAATCCACGATCGCGTTAGCTCGCGGGTGATCCCGCGTTAGCTCGCGGGTGATCCCCGTATGGGCGGACCGCCGCGCGACGATGGCACAATCCGGCCATGCCCCGACGCAAGCAGGTCTACAAGATCACGTACCCCAACGGGAAGATCTACGTCGGTATGGACCTCACGGGGACGCTGCTGTACATGGGCAGCCCGAGCGCCCACGAGCAGATCGCCGCTGACCTCGGACTCGAACCGCACCGGTTCGATGTGACGGTGCGCAAAGAAATCCTGTGGGAATCCGAAACGGCCACCGACGCGGAGGTCCGCGCGATGGAAGTGAAGCTTATCCGGGAGACGGGCGCTAACGCGGATTTCCACGCAGCCCCCTATCCCTCCGGGTGACGCCTCGCAGGCGTGAAAATGGGGTCGGGTCGCCTGCCGACGCCGACACCTACTTGGGTATGCGAATCCGACACTGCAGCCTGGCGCCGGGGCCCGACCTGGAAGGGTCACGCATTGTTGCTTCGAGCACGCCGGTCAGAATTTCGGTTTCCCTTGACCGAGGCCCCCGGGCGGCCCGCCCTTTGGAAGTAAGCGGATAGTACTGGAGGACAAACGAATTGAAGCAACAACCGGAAGAGATTCCCGACGCCGAGCACGAGCTGGTCATCGAACGGGTCGCCGCGATCGATGTGGCCAAGGCGTCGGGCAAGGTGTGTGTGCGCCTACCGCGACCCGGTGGGCAGGTCGGGCGGCTGAGCCGGGTGTGGGACGTGGCGGCGACCACTCGGGCGGTCACCGAGTTGGCCGAGCACCTGATCGGCGAGCGGATCGAGAAGGTCACCGTCGAGTCGACCTCGGACTACTGGCGGATCTGGTTCTACTTGCTGGAGGCGGCCGGGCTGGCGGTGCAGCTGGTCAACGCCCGCGATGTCAAGAACGTGCCCGGCCGGGCCAAAAGCGACAAGCTGGACGCGGTGTGGCTGGCCAAGCTGACCGAGAAGGGGATGCTGCGGGCGTCGTTCGTGCCTCCGGCACCGATCCGGGAACTGCGGGACTACACCCGGTTGCGGATCGATCTGACCCACGACCGTTCCCGGCACGTGCAGCGGCTGGAGAAACTGCTCGAGGACGCGTTGATCAAACTGTCGGCGGTGGCCAGCGACATCATGGGCGTCTCCGGCCGCGCGATGATCGAAGCGTTGATCGCCGGCGAGCGCGACCCGCGCCGGCTCGCCGACCTGGCCCGCGGAAAGATGAAAGCCAAACGGGCCGCCCTGATCGAGGCGTTGACCGGCCGGTTCGATGCTCACCACGCCGAACTCGCGCGGATGCTGCTCGACCAGATCGACGCCCTCACCGGCCAGATCGACACCCTCACCACCAGGATCGAGACCCTGATCGAGGCCATCCCGGCCGCACACGGCGTCGACCCGGACGGCACCACCGGCCCGCACGCGGGCACCGGCCCGGACGCGGTCGTCCTGCCCGCGGTCGCGCGGCTCGACGAGATCCCCGGCATCGGGCCACGCGCCGCGCAGATCATCCTCGCCGAGATCGGCACGGACATGAGTAGGTTCCCCACCGCCGGGCACCTGGTCTCGTGGGCGAAACTGTGCCCGCGCACCATCCAGTCCGGCCCGGTAACGCGCGGCGGCAAGACCGGTAAGGGCAACCCCTACCTGAAAGGCGCGCTCGGCGAGGCGGCCGCCGCGGCCGCCAAGACCGACACCTTCATCGGCGAACGCTACCGGCGCCTGGTCAAACGCCGCGGCAAACTCAAAGCCCTGGTCGCCGTGGCACGTTCCATCCTGGTCATCGTATGGCAGCTGCTGACCGACATCACCGCCCGCTTCCACGACCTGGGCAGCGACTACCACACCCGCCGCATCGGCACCGAAAAACGGATCCGCAGCCACGTCGCCCAGCTCACCGCGATGGGCTACCAGGTCACCCTCACACCCGCCGCCGCCTGAGCCGAAACACCACCCATATCGACAAGTCAACGCCAAGCCGGCTCCGCAAGCTCCGCCGGCTCCCCTCGCCCTGCCCACTCACCCAAGTCATTTTCCGGTCAGGAACCCAGGCCCGCTGCGCTGGGCCGCCGTGGAGGCGGGAAAATGGCGTCGCGTTCGTCCGGGACGCCGAATCTACTGTGATGCCCTGAGCTCGTCGGTCAGGATGGTGTGGGGAGCCACCGACAGGAACTGTCGATTGTTGCGGTAAGCACGCGGACCAGATTCTTTAGGCCCTGTGGTTCCTCCGGACGGACGCGCAATGTTCGAAGTTGTTGTGTCCGGAGGGATTTGATGGAACTGTTGCATGAGCGGTGCGCCGCGTTGGATATCGGCAAGAAGGAGCTGAAGGCGTGCGTGCGGGCGCCGAGTCCGAAGGGCAAGCGGTCGCGCCGCCAGGAGATCCGCACCTATGCGACCACCACCAATGCGCTGCTCGAGCTGCGGGATTGGCTGGTCGCCGAACAGGTCACCCTGGTGGTGCTCGAGGCGACCGGCGACTACTGGCGTGGCGCGTTCTACCTGCTGGAGGACGACCTGAACGTGATCCTGGTCAACGCCGCGCACGCCAAGGGTCTGCCCGGTCGCAAAACGGACGTCTGCGACGCCTCTTGGTTGTGTCAGATGGGTGAGTGCGGGCTGCTGCGGGCGTCGTTCGTGCCGCCGGAGCCGATCCGGCAGCTGCGGGATCTGACCCGCTACCGCACCACGCTGACCGCCGAGCGCAGCCGGGAGGCGCAGCGGTTGGAGAAGGAGCTCGAGGACGCCGGGATCAAGCTGTCGACGGTGGCGACCGACATCCTCGGTGTGTCGGGACGGGAGATGCTGGCCGCGTTGATCGACGGCGAACGCGACGCGCAGGTGCTGGCCGGGATGGCCAAGGCCAGGATGCGGCCGAAGATCCCGCAACTGGTGCAGGCGTTGACCGGCAACTTCGGCGAACACCACGCGTTTCTGTGCCGGCTGCACCTGCAGCGTATCGACCAACTGTCCACCACGATCGAGGAACTCTCGACGCGGATCGAAGAGCAGATGCGCCCTTTCTCCCGCCAACTTGAACGGCTGGCGACCATCCCCGGCGTCGGCCAGACCGTGGCCGAGGTGATCGTGGCCGTGACCGGTGCCGACATGAGCCGCTTCCGCACCGCCGCACACCTCGTCTCCGGGACCGGAGTGTGCCCGGGCCACCACGAATCCGCCGGCAAACGCAAATCGGGCAAGACTCGTCACGGCAACCGGTGGTTGTCCGGCGCGTTGGGCACCGCCG
>DASWBF010000458.1:0-3936 GCA_036390735.1 Mycobacterium sp.
GGGGACGATCCCTCGGGTCCGCGCGGGCCCGTAGCCGACGTTCTGCGCCTCTCCGTCGGTTGTCGGCACTGGTCGCCGCCGGCCTGTTACTGGTCGCTGTGTCCGACCTGCGGAACTGGCCGGTGCCCGACCGGTGAAGAACGCTAAGCGTCGCGTGGTGCCGGTGACTGCGGGCTTGGTGAATCTGTATGAGCGGTATCGGGTCGATCGCGACTCTGCAGGCAGGCCCGCGAATCCGATTTTGTGTTCGTGAATCTGTATCGCGAACCGTTCGGGGAGCCGATGAAACTGCATGCCGCGAACGCGCTCCTGCGCCGGCTGAGCCGCCGCACCGGGCATGCGGTTACTCCGCACATGCTGCGACACACGTTTGGAACGGGCGCGGCGCAGGCCGTGTCGTTGGACGTTGTCGCCGAACTTTGGCCCGGCTGCAGCCCGTCTGCCGCGTAGTGACCACTTGCTAGCAGGTGGTATCTGACGTTGGCGAGGTGAAGACCGTAGGCCGACGTGTCCCTATACCCGTCCTGAATCGTCGATGGACTTCAGCCAAGTGTCAGGAACAATCGCCGACGGCGGCGTATCAGGTCAGGTCGACGCTTCCCCGACGAAGCGGCGCAGCCAGTCGAACCAGGCGCCCATGCCGGCACCGGTGCGGGCACTCACGGGCAGGATCGTCGCGGCGGGGTTGACCTGGCGAACGTTGGCGATGTAGGTGTCGACGTCAACATCCAAATGCGGCACCAGGTCGATCTTGTTGAGCAGCACCACATCCACCGAACGGAACATGACGGGATACTTCAGCGGCTTGTCCTCGCCCTCGGTGACGGAGTAGACCATCGCCTTGGCGTGTTCGCCCACGTCGAACTCTGCCGGGCACACCAGGTTCCCGACGTTCTCGATGATGACGAGGTCCAGTCCGGACAGGTCCAGACCCTGCAGGGCACGGTTGACCATCGGGGCATCGAGATGGCACTCGCCGCCGAAGCCGTTGCTGGTGTTCAGCAACGACACCTGCGCGCCGCGGCCACCGAGTTTGGCCGCATCCAGATCGGTGGCGATATCGCCCTCGATCACCCCCACGGCGATATCACCCGCGAATTCATCGAGGGTGACCCCCAGCACCGTGGTCTTCCCCGAACCAGGCGAACTCATCAGATTCAGCGCCCGGATTCCATTGGTCTCGAACGCCTGCCGATTGACGTCGGCCCGAATATCGTTCTCGGCGAAAATCTGTTCCAGGACATCGACACGCTGAGAGCCGGTGTCATAGCCGCTGTGGTCGCCAGCCTCATGAGCGTGGTCGTGGTGGTGTGAATGCTCGTCCTCACCATGCTCGTGGGCGTGCACGGTCCCGTCGTCGTGCCGGTGAAATCTACCCATGCCCAACACCTTTCATGAAACGTCCAACGAGGTCACCAGAAACTCCTCGCCGCGTAGCACCTCGACGTCCTCGCTGGCGCACTTCGGGCACAGTATCGACCACCGGGAGGTGATTTCGGACTGTCGCCCACATGAACGGCACACCACCTCCGCGGCGACGAGTTCGAGCTCCAGCTCGGCGTCGGGCATCCCCTCATGCTCACGGACGAGGGTCCAGCAGAACGACAGCGAGTCAGGCACCACCTGACGCAGGGCCCCAATCCGCACACGCACGATGTCGACGTGGCGGCCCTCCGCATACGGTCTGACCACAGTGGCGATCGCATCACACAACGACAGCTCATGCACGGCCCGTCACCGTCACCTCACCTCGTTAGGCACGCTGCTGGCACACCGAAGTGGAAGTGCGAGGTTATCACTGCCCAGCAGGCTCATGAGCACCTTTGTACCCTCGGCGAGCGTCCGGTGAACTGCTGGCCGGCCCCTGCGAACGTGAGGGTGGCCCTCGACGTCATCCAGCGTCACGACCAACCAACCCGGACATGAAACTCGTCGGACAACTTCCATGGATCCGGTCGCCTCGCGGGCACAGATTGCGGTGCACCACACCGCGGTTGGCGGTGCTTGCGGCCCTGATGACCGATCCCGACGCCGGGCATCGCAGCGCCGCGCAGATTCACCGGCGACTCGTCGCGGACGGGCGCGGGTTGGATCTGGCCAGCGTGCCGACGACCGTGGACGGCATCGATCAGGAGCCGATGGACGGCACGAGTTTCGTGCACACCTTCGACGACGACGCCGCCGCCGCCGCCGCCGAGGAGCGTCACACGGTAACCAGGAGCCGACTTCTTCGGTTCTCCGCGAGGCACACACCCGCCCATCCCGAGTTCTCAAACACTCTCTCAGTGCCAAGCAAGCACGCCAGCTTGCTGTGCTGCTCGTCGAGGCGGCCGACGAAGTCGACCGGCCGCAGGCAGTTGCTTCAGGAGGTGGGGGGATATGACTTCTTCGGCGGCCCCCGCACCGTTGACGTGCACGTGCGCCGGCTACGACAACCCCGTCGGGCGCGCCGAAGTGAAATTTGCCGCGGTTAGTGTTGCCGGGGTCGACCCGAGTCGGGTATTCACTGACAAACTCTCCGGGTCAGCCAACACCGCCCGGCCGGGCCTCACCGCGATGCTGGACTATGCGCGGCCCGGCGACACCGTTGTCGTCGCCGCAATTGACCGGCTCGGCCGATCCGTCGCCGAAGTCACCCGGACCAATCGCCGATCTTGACGAGCGGCGAATCACGTTGCGCGCCTTACGTGAAGGCGTCGATACCGCTACCCCGACAGGGCGGGCCGTCGCAGCTATCATGGCCACCCTCGCCGAACTCGAGCTCGAACTCGGCCGGGAACGCCGCGCCGCATCCCGCCAATCCCGTCGGGTGAGAGGCCTGCCGGCGACGAAGCCATGCAAGCTCGGGCCAGATCGTCAAGAACAGTTACGGCGTCTCGCCGCGACGGGAGAGCCCGTCTGTGAGCTGGCCGCGGCTTTTGGGATCGGGCGGGCCACTGCGTACCGCTACTTATCTCAGTAGTCCTCCCGGCCACTTCCCCGGCCATGCACCACGCCGCGATCATCCCGAAACCTGCTTGGTCTCAACCGGTCAGCGCATCACTTGCGCGACGTAGTCGGGGCCGCCGACTCACGCCGTTTAAGCAAGGCCGGCTTGGGGATAGCAGCGACACCTGTTGGCGATCCGCGCTGGCTCGATCCCGAGATCCGCGAGGGCTTGGGCCGCGGCGCAGTCGGTCTGGCGGGTCAGGCCGCACAGAATGTCCTCGGCGTCGACGAGGTCATGGCCGCGCAGCTGCGCCTCATGCCAGCTCTGCTTTACCGCGTTTTTGACTTGCGGGCTAAACGGCAGATGAGCGGGGGGAGGTCGTTGGGCCGGCGGCCCGATCGTCTCCTCCACCTGCCGGCGAATCGCCTCGGCGCCCAGGCCTAGAACCTGCAGCATCTCCACCACCGCATCATGGCGGTCATGGATTAGCCCGAGCAGCAGATGCTCGGTCCCGACGTAGTCGTTGCAATGCGCATTGGCTTCTTCATAGGCCTGCCCGACGACGCGGCGCGCACGCTCGGTGAATTCGAACACCCCGGTCCTCTCCCCTGCGGGCGGCACTTGCTTTGATGGTGAAGCAGCTTTCCACACCAGGACGTCCAACGACGTCCAACGTTCGATTTCGGGCTTCATCGCGGCGGCGGGCTGTCGTCTGACAGTTGATTCCAGGGATGCGGACTGTCCACCAGCGTCCGGCACAGCAACTCCACAGCACGAAGTAGGACGCCATGTCCCTGTCGACCGGGCTGGCCGCACCCCAGGCTGTGGTGGCGGCTGCGACGGTGGTTGCCAGCGCCGAGCCGAAACTATATGGGACACAGCGCAAGGCGAAGCCTTCCGCCGCGCTGGCCCGCTGACTAGCACTAGCGTTGAGTCATGCAGTACATGGATCGGCGCGCGATGCTGTGCGCCATCGCGGTCACCGTGCTGGCGGCCGCCACCCGGGC
>DASWBF010000459.1:0-7806 GCA_036390735.1 Mycobacterium sp.
AGCCTCGCGCCACGCGTCACTTGTTCGTAACCGGCGGGGTCGCGTCCTCGCTGGGCAAAGGCCTCACCGCATCGAGCCTCGGTCAGCTCCTCACCTCCCGCGGCCTGCGGGTGACGATGCAGAAGCTCGACCCCTACCTCAACGTCGACCCCGGCACGATGAACCCCTTCCAACACGGAGAGGTGTTCGTCACCGAGGACGGCGCCGAAACCGACCTCGACGTCGGCCACTACGAGCGCTTTCTCGACCGAAATCTGTCCGCGCAAGCGAATGTCACGACCGGCCAAGTGTATTCGTCGGTGATCGCAAAGGAGCGGCGCGGCGAATACCTGGGCGACACCGTTCAGGTGATCCCGCACATCACCGACGAGATCAAGAGCCGCATCCTCGCCATGGCGCAACCCGACGCCGACGGCAACCGACCCGATGTGGTGATCACCGAGATCGGCGGAACCGTCGGTGACATCGAATCTCAGCCGTTCCTGGAGGCGGCGCGACAGGTACGCCACGATGTCGGACGCGACAACGTGTTCTTTCTGCACGTGTCGCTGGTGCCGTATCTGGCACCTTCGGGCGAACTGAAAACCAAGCCGACGCAGCACTCGGTGGCCGCACTGCGCAGTATCGGTATCCAGCCGGATGCGTTGATCCTGCGATGCGACCGTGACGTGCCCGAGCCGCTGAAGAACAAGATCGCGTTGATGTGCGACGTCGACATCGACGGCGTCATCTCCACTCCCGACGCGCCATCGATCTACGACATCCCCAAGGTGTTGCACCGTGAAGAGCTCGACGCGTTCGTGGTCCGTCGGCTGCACTTGCCGTTCCGCGACGTCGTTTGGACCGAGTGGGACGATCTGCTGCGACGAGTTCACGAACCGGGTGAGACGGTGCGAATCGCGTTGGTGGGCAAGTACGTTGACCTATCTGACGCATACCTGTCAGTGGCGGAGGCGTTGCGGGCCGGCGGATTCAAGCACTGGGCCAAGGTCGAAATGCGTTGGGTCGCCTCCGATGACTGCCAGACCGACAGCGGTGCCGTGGCGGCGCTCGCCGATGTGCACGGGGTGCTGATCCCGGGCGGCTTCGGCATCCGGGGCATCGAGGGCAAGATCGGCGCGGTCCGCCATGCCCGCACCCACGGCCTGCCGGTGCTGGGCCTGTGCCTGGGCCTGCAGTGCATCGTGATCGAGGCCGCGCGGTCCGTCGGGCTGACGCAAGCCAATTCCGCCGAGTTCGACCCGCAGACTCCGGACCCGGTGATCTCGACGATGGCCGATCAGGAACACATCGTCGCCGGGCAAGCCGACTTGGGCGGCACGATGCGGCTGGGCGCCTACCCCGCGGTGCTTGAGCCGGATTCTGTTGTGGCCGAGGCGTATCAGGCCACCGAGGTGTCTGAGCGGCACCGACACCGCTATGAGGTGAACAACGACTACCGGGACCAGATCGCCGCCAGCGGGTTGCGGTTCTCCGGCACGTCGCCGGACGGGCGCCTCGTCGAGTTCGTCGAGTACCCCCGCGAGGTCAATCCGTTCCTCGTCGGCACACAGGCACATCCCGAGTTGAAAAGCCGACCCACCCGGCCGCATCCTCTGTTCGTCTCGTTCATCGGTGCGGCGCTGGATTACAAAGCGGCAGAACGGCTGCCGGTGGAGATTCCCGAGCAGCGGCCGAACGGCAATGAGCACCCGGCTGGAGTCGACGGGCTGCTGCACCAGCAAGTGGCCCGTGGCTGAACACGACTTCGAGACCGTCTCGTCCGAAACGGTCTACCAGGGAAGCATTTTGGCGCTGCGCGTCGACCACGTGAAAATGCCCGGCGGCGGGATTGCCAAAAGGGAGGTCGTCGAGCACTACGGCGCCGTCGCGGTCGCCGCCGTGGACGATCACCGACGCGTGGCGATGATCTACCAGTATCGTCACCCGCTCGGGCGTCGACTGTGGGAACTTCCCGCCGGTCTCCTGGACGCAGCCGACGAGGATCCGCTCGACACCGCCAAGCGCGAACTGCAGGAGGAAGCCGGGCTCGCCGCGACCGACTGGCGAGTGCTAACAGACACCGCGTCGTCGCCGGGCTTCTCGGACGAATCGGTGCGCACGTACCTGGCTACCGGACTGTCCCAGGTCGACCGGCCGGACCCGGAACACGAAGAAGCCGACTTGAGTTTGCACTGGTTCTCGCTGGAGGACGCTGCGGGCATGGTATTGGCCGGCGAGATCGTGAACTCCACCGCGTCAGCGGGCGTGCTCGCCGCGTACGCGGTGGTGATCGACGGCCAGCCGAGTCGCCCTCTCTATGCGCCATGGCGCGACCGGCCCACCGCGTTCGCCCGACGTCAGGCGCGCGGATGACCACCGTCGCGGCCGCACTGGACGGCCAACTGCGGGGTTACCTTGACCACCTCACCATCGAGCGCGGCGTGGCCGCGAACACGCTGAGCTCATACCGGCGTGATCTGCGCCGCTACCAGGAACATCTGACGCAGCGTGGCGTGCACGACTTGGCCGACGTGACCGAGACCGACGTCAGCGAGTTCCTGGTGTCGCTGCGCCGCGGCGATCCCGACGCTGGCGTCGCCGAACTGTCCGCGGTGTCGGCCGCGCGGGCGCTGATCGCGGTGCGCGGGTTGCACCGGTTCGCCGCGGCCGAAGGGGTGACGGCCGTCGACGTCGCCAAGGAGGTCAAGCCGCCGACGCCGAGCCGGCGGCTGCCCAAGAGCCTGACCGTCGACGAGGTGCTGGCGCTGCTGACCGGGGCCGGCGGCGACAGCCCGTCCGACGGCCCGCTGACGTTGCGCAACCGGGCGCTGCTGGAACTGCTGTACTCCACCGGTGCGCGGATCTCGGAGGCGGTCGGGCTGGACGTCGACGACATCGACACCCACGCACGGTCAGTGCTGCTGCGCGGCAAGGGCGGGAAGCATCGGCTGGTGCCGGTTGGTCGGCCCGCGATCGACGCGCTGGATGCGTACTTCGTGCGGGGCCGGCCGGAGTTGGCGCGCCGCGGCCGGGGCACAGCGGCCATCTTCCTCAACGCCCGCGGCGGCCGGCTCTCCCGGCAGAGCGCATGGCAGGTCCTGCAAGATGCCGCGGAGCGGGCCGGGATCACTGCCGGGGTGTCGCCGCACACGCTGCGGCATTCGTTCGCCACGCACCTGCTGGACGGCGGCGCCGACGTGCGCGTGGTGCAGGAACTGTTGGGCCACGCGTCGGTGACCACCACTCAGATCTACACGCTGGTGACCGTGCATGCGCTGCGCGAAGTCTGGGCAGGCGCGCACCCGCGAGCGCACTGAGACGATGCGCGAGGCCCACCACGTCGTCATCGTCGGTGCGGGATCGGCGCGCTGTCGACCGCGTTGAGCCTGCGCGGCCGCGGCAGGCGGTCGCGGGCCGGAAACAGCGGCTTGCCATTCGGGTAGCGGCAACCCGGCAGGTGGGATAACGGGCGGCCGCTGTTGAGCTTGAGCCGGTCGTATCAGCCTCGCCAGGTGGCGGCCACCTGCTCGGCCCTGTCAACGACGATTGGTCACGCAACACTCGACTCGAAGCGCAACGGTCAGAGGAGGCGGGAAGACGATGACGAGCGTGCACCTGCCGAAGCTTCTGTCGCTGAAGGACTGGGACGCTCTCCCCGAGGACAACGGTGCCCACTTCGAGTTGCAGGAGGGCGTGCTCATCGTGAGTCCGAGCCCATCCCGGCCGCACGCGCGGGCCACGTTTCGCATCGCGAAGCAGCTCGACGATCAGCTACCTGATGATCTGGAGGCGATCATCGAGTTCGAAGTCTGTGTCGATGCCGCCTACCCGCCCACCGTCCGCGTGCCCGATGTCGTGATCACCCGCAAGGACGGTTCGGAGCGCCGTTTGGACGGACCGGATGTGCTGGTGGCGATCGAGGTGGTCTCGCTGGGTTCCAAGCGGACGGATACCGTAACCAAACGGTCGGAACACGCCGAGGCCGGGATCGACCACTACTGGATCGTTGCGCTCGGCCCGCCCGTGACACTGATTGCGTTCCACCGCGCAGGCGAGTTCGGTTACCACGAATCACCAACGTTCAGCGGCATATTCACAACCAGTGCTCCCGCACCATTGCGTCTCGACCTAGACGCGCTCGGTGAGTGATTTGCGTCGGCTGGACGAAACAGCGGTGCAGATCCGGCGTGCTGAGGTGCCCGATTGGCCGATCAGACGAGCAGTCCGCGGATGTCGTCGGCGGTGAGGGTAGAGCCGAAGGCGTTACCGTCGTCCATGACGCTGGCGAACAACTTCGCTTTGCGGGCGTTGAGGGCCATGACCTTGTCTTCGATGGTGTCACGAGCGATGAGCCGGTACACCATGACGTTGCGGGTCTGGCCGATGCGGTGGGTGCGGTCGATGGCCTGGGTCTCGGTGGCCGGGTTCCACCACGGATCGAGCAGGAAGCAGTAGTCGGCCTCGGTGAGGTTCAGCCCGAACCCGCCGGCCTTGAGGCTGATCAGGAAAACCGGCGCGTATCCGTCCTTGAACCGCTGGACCACCGTCGCGCGGTCGCGGGTTCGCCCATCGAGGTAGCAGTAGTCGATTCCCTCGCTGCCGAGGCGATCACGGACCCGGCCGAGGAAGCGGGTGAATTGACTAAAGACAAGCGCGCGATGACCGCCTTCGGCGATGTCGCGTAGGTGCTCGGCGAGCCCATCGATCTTCGCGCAGGCCAGCGTGTCGTGCGCGGCGTCGACGAGTCCGGGGTGCAGCGCCATCTGGCGTAGCACGGTCAGGGATTTCAGGATGGTGAATCGGTTGCGCTGCATGTCGTCGAGCAGGCCGAGCACCTTCTGGCGTTCTCGTTGCAGCCGCTTGTCGTAGAGCGTGCGGTGCCGAGGCGGCAGGTCGATGTCGAGGATCTGTTCCTGTTTGGCGGGCAGATCGGCGGCCACCAGCTCCTTGGTCCGGCGCTTCACCAGCGGCTTGATACGGCGGCGGAACAGGGCGAGAAGCTCGGGGTCGCCGGTCTTCTCGATGGGCTTGGCGAAGTAATCGGCGAACTTCGTCGGGCTCGGAAACAACCCGGGCGCGGTGATCGATAGCAGCGACCACAGCTCCATGAGGTTGTTCTCCATCGGTGTGCCGGTGATCGCGAGTTTGATCGGCGCGGCCAGCTTGCGTGCGCACTGGTAGGTCTTGGCGTGGCGGTTCTTCACGTACTGGGCTTCGTCCAGGATCAGCCCGGACCAGGCCTGGTCGGCGTGGGCCTCGAAGTCGAGCCGAAACAGCGTGTATGAGGTGACGACGATGTCGGCGCCCGCGACCAGCTCGTCGAGGTCGGCGCCGCCGCGGCGCAGGGTGTCGGCGATCGTGACCACCGACAGGCCGGGCGCGAACCGCGCGGCCTCAGTGGCCCAGTTCGCGACTACACTCGTCGGCGCCACGACCAGGAACGGCGCGATGCTCGAATTCTCTTGTCGGACATGGCAGATCAGTGCGAGCGACTGGACGGTCTTGCCAAGGCCCATGTCATCGGCCAGGATCCCGCCGAGCCCATGGGTGTGCAGGGTCGCCAGCCACGAGAAACCATCGGCCTGATATGGCCGCAGATCAGCGCGCAGGCTGCTCGGCACCGCGACGGGTTCCAGACCCTGCAGCGCGCGCAACCCGTCGACCTGGCGCCGCCATTCGTCTGCCTGCCGCGTGACAACTCCGAGCTCGGCGAGTTCGTCGAACAGTCCAGCCTGAAACCGGCTGATCCGGGTCGGCCCCTCATCGGGATCGGTCAGCGCGCGGGCCTCCTCGATCAGCTCGCGCAGCTTCACCAGCTCCGGCTTGTCCAGCGCGAAGTATGCGCCGTCGGGAAGCAAGAGGTGCGACTGCCTGGACGCGAGAGCGGTGAACACGGTGACGAACGGCACCTGTTTGCCCTCTACGGTGATCGTGACGCCCAGGTCGAACCAGTCCGTCTCGCCAGGCACCGCATCCGTGGTCACTCCGATGACGAGGGAGCCGCCTGCCTCCCGGTAGTCGACCGGGTCGCCGGTTACCTCAAGCGCGACATCGGGAAGCTCGGCGAGCAGCGGCTGAAGCTCGGTGGCGAACCGCATTGTCTCCAGGCCGGACAATCGCGTCCGGGCTATGAGCTTGCCGTCGGCGGCGCGGAGACCGAACAACTCCAACGGGGCGTCAATACTCGAGGCGAGCCTGTTCTCCGCGTCGAGGTCGCGGCAGCCGGCATCAACGGTTGTATCGACGGGTGCGCGAAAGTCGCTGTCGCCCACCCGATATGTCCATTCCCACGTCAACTCCAGCTCGTGGGCGACCCGGTAGTCGGCGCGCAGCACCAACGTCGGCCCAGTGATCAGCGGCGGCGTGAACGACGCGTCCGACGACGTGAATGCCGCGATGTGCCGCAACCTCGGGTAGTACTCGGCGGCGAACCGCGCCGCCTCGTGCCCGGGTATCACCAGCGGTTCATCGCCGAGCGCCATACGCTGCAACGCCTTCGGCGCTGGCTTGTCCAGTCGCGCCAGCCGCAACCCGCGGTCGGTGTAGACGACGCCATGGCCGGACGATCCGATGAACGCGACCGGGGTTGCCGTGGCGCCATCGACCTGAAGCACGGGCGTGACAGCGAGATCGCCCGACTCGTCGGCCGTGACGTCGAGGCACAACCGTGCCGTGGCATACGCCGGTACATCGTGCTGTGCCCGCGGCTGCACCAGCCGCACCCCGACTCGCCGCGCTTCGTCCAGCAGCGGCCACAGCTGCGGCGACTCGAACTTCAACAGCGAGATCGTCTTCATGTCCGCATACGAATAGCTGTAGTAGCCCGTCGAATTCGAGGCCGACGCCCGGTAGGCCGCGTAGAACTCCTGCAGCAGGTGAACGTGCGCGTCGGGATAACCGAAGTGCCGCAGCATGGCCACCCTGCTCCAGCTCAGATCACCCGCAACCCAGCCGCCGCGTTTGCCTGGGCGCACCAGCCGCGCGTCCAGCGTCGGCGACGGCCCGCTCGCCGTCAGATTCAGCTCGATCGCCAGCGGTGTCGTGAAGGCTTCGCTCGCGGAGGTGTTAGGGAGCAGGGCATCCAGCGACTGCCGCCACACCGATGGAGCTGGCCTCATCGGCGCTGCGCGCTGTCCGGCGCGCGTCGGACCGGTCTTCGTGATCCCGGTGACGGCGATGACGACGGCCGCGACGTGCTTGCAGTCCACCTGCATCGGGCAGCTGCAGAGCCCGATATCGACGGTCCAGGTGTCGGCGAGATCCGGAGACAGTTGCACCGTGGTCGCGTACGTGCAGCCCCGGTTACCACGAACGTTGCCGACCAGGCTGCCCGCGTCCGGGTTCCATAGGCAACGCACTACCCGTCCGTCGCGCGCATACTCGAGGCCACGGCGATACGTGTCGACGCCCAGCCGCGAGTGGACGCTCTCCAGGTCAATCGACGGATACATGAGCGACTGCACGCCCGCACCGTAACGACCCGGTCCGACAGAAGGCGCCAACCACGCCGCACGACCCCTGAAAGTGGTGCAGATGAGGTTCAGGAGCCTTCTGTTCAGGCGTGAGGCGTTAGCCGAGATACTCCGATTCCAGCACCAGATCGCCCAGCAGAGTCTGGTACTCGACGTGCGTCTTGTGTTCGCGGGTGTCCCAGTGCGTGCCCTGCCGCTCACGCATGTATGCGCGGTACTTCGGCGAGCCGGGCATGCCGACGTTGTCGGCGACGACGATCGTACCGGGATGCAGCCAGCCGCACGCCATGATACTGAGCAGGTCGGGCAGGTACGCGTTCTTGTCGTGGTCGACGAACACGAAGTCGAGGCG
>DASWBF010000460.1:0-1906 GCA_036390735.1 Mycobacterium sp.
CCGCTACGCTGCCCGAAGCCGCCTAACCACAAATCCCGTGTCCACTACATGGGGTCAAGGCCCGACCCGGATGTCGAGCACGTTGCCGTGCTGGTCGACCGCACGCCACAGGTAGTGGATCGTGCCGTTGATCCGGATGAAGACTTCATCGAGATGCCATTTGTCGCCGGGGCGGGGGCGCCGCGAGGTTGTCCCGGTCTTCGTGGAATTTGAGGTGGCGGTCCCTCACCTGAGGCCCGCCAGATGGTAGGTCTTCGGGTGAACCGCCAAGTACACCCACGAAGGAAGGGACCGCCATGAAAACCGTACCCACTGTTCGTCTCGCTGACATGACCGACGCCGCGACGCTGCCCGATCTGCCGGAGGAGATCCGGCTGGCGATGACCGATATTGCCGGTGCCGCGCGTGATGGGCTGATGGCGATGAGCGTTGCCGCCGGGCTGGCGGTGATGCAAGTAATGTTCGAGGCCGAGATCGCTGGGGTGGCTGGCCCGAAGGGCAAGCACGACCCGGGCCGGGCCGCGCTGCGCCATGGGCAAGGCCGCGGCTCGGTCACCCTGGGTGGGCGCAGGGTGGCGGTGGACCGGCCGCGGGCGCGCACCGTCGACGGGCATGAGGTGCCGTTGACCAGCTACACGCAATTCGCCTCCGATGACCTGCTGTCGCAGGTGGTGATGGAGCGGATGCTGGCCGGGGTGGCCACCCGCCGGCACGCCCGCACGGGTGAGCCGGTCGGCACGCAGGTGGTCGAGCAAGCGAAATCGACTAGCCGCTCGGCGATTTCGCGTCGGTTCGTGCGTCAGACCGAGACCGCGCTGGGCGAGCTGATGGCCCGCGACCTGTCCGGGGAGGACATCAAGGTGCTCATGCTCGATGGCGAGCACATGGCCGAGCGGTGTGTCGTGGTCGCGCTGGCCATTACCGCTGACGGCACCAAGAAGCCGGTCGGGCTGTGGGACGGCTCCACGGAGAACAAGACCGTGGTGCGCGCCCTGCTGGCCGACCTGGTCGCGCGCGGCCTGGCTTTTGACGACGGGCTGCTGGTGGTTCTCGACGGCGCCAAGGCGCTGTCGGCGGCGGTGCGCGAGGTGTTCGGCGACAAGGCCCTCATCCAGCGCTGTACTTTGCACAAGCGCCGCAACGTCGCCGATCACCTGCCCGACAAGGACAAGGCGTGGGTGGATGCCAAGCTGGTCAAGGCCTTCGGCCACGCCGACCCCGACACCGGGCTGCGCAACGCGAAAAGCCTTGCAGCACAACTGGAGAAGAACTATCCCGGTGCGGCCGCGTCCCTACGCGAAGGGCTCGACGAGATGTTCACCGTCGCCCGCCTCGGCATCGACGGCCGCCTGGCCAAAACGTTGACCACCAGTAACCCGGTCGAGTCGATGATCTCCATCGCCCGCGCCACCAACCGCAACGTCACCCGCTGGCGCGACGGGCAGATGGTGCTGCGCTGGACCGCCGCCGGCATGCTCAACGCCGAGCGATCCTTCCGCCGCATCAAGGGCCACAAGCAGATGCCCCAACTCGTCGCCGCCCTGCGCCGACACGCCCACCCCGACACCGAATCTGTCGGTACCGCCGCCTAGAGTTCACCGTGGATCGTCACCCAAGGTCCACGCGACTCGGGAGTATGCCCTGCAATTCGAGAGGGGTTGCGTGATGACGTGATCTGACTCGGTTGGAAGCTCGTCGTTGCCAGCCGGTGCGAGTCCGGTCCGGGTAGCCGCCAGGGGGCCCGGTAGCAGACTGCCGGCGTCGGGGGGAAACGTCCGGCGTCGAAGTGCAGTGTCGAAAGCCCTTGTGAGGGGGAGCAACTGAGCGGTCCGCAGCATTAAGCGAAGCCTGCCGCGTCGTGAATGTGCCCGTGTGGAGCGGGATCAAAGGAGAGCCGAGCCCCGTC
>DASWBF010000461.1:0-13975 GCA_036390735.1 Mycobacterium sp.
GAGGCGGGCGAGCTGACGGGCCACCGATCGCCGACCGGGTTCGCTCAGCGACGGGCCCAGCGTCGGGCCGCAGATCAGTGTCACTGTGCCTTCTGGCCGCTGCTCGGCGAGCTCGGCGGACGCCTCGATTCCGGTCAGCCCGCCGCCGACCACGCACACCGCAGCTTCAGGGTGTAGCTCGGCGACGCGACCCCGCAAACTGTGAGCATGTTCGAAATCGCTTATTTGCCAGGCGAATTGGGGAGCACCCGGCACGCTTGGCACAGCTCCCGTGCTGCCGACGGCGTAGATGAGGTAGTCGTAGCGCAGGCCGCCGCCTGATGCGAGCCGAACGGTGCGGCTGGTCGCATTGATCTCGGTCGCGGCGTCGATGGCCAGATGCACCTTCGGGTTAAGCATGTCGGCGTAGTCGACGGTCGCCGAACCTGAGTCGGCCACCAACTGGTGCAGCCGGATGCGTTCGACGAACCACGGCCGCGGGTTGACGAGGGTGACGCCAACGTCCTTGCGCATCTGCAGACGGTTCGCCGCGACGGTTCCGGCGTAGCCGCCGCCGATCACCACGACGGAGATGGGGTTGGTGAGTGGGGTCATGTCGGCTCCTGTGCTCATGTCGGTCATGCCCTGTAGACACCGGCGATGGTCCCGACGTGACGCCACGCGACGTGAATGTGGCCTACCTCACTGTTTGGTGAGCTGGTCGGCCAGGAGTTCTATGCGCTCGAATTCTTGCTGCGGTCGCAGTCGACCGCTGCGGCTCAATGTGGCCAGCCCGTGCAGTGCTGCCCACACGACTTCGGTGGCCGTGTCTAAATCGGATTGGTCCGAGATTGCTTCAACCGCCGCACGTAGCTCGCCAAAGGCCGCCAACAGCTCACGCGGTGTGTCGTCAGCGGCGAAGTGCAGCGTGGTGGCGCGGGTGAACATCGCTTCGTAAAGAGCCGGGTTATGGCGGGCAAAATCAATGTACGCGTGCGCAATTCGTCGCAGCGCGTGTTCGGGCTCTCCGGCAGCGCGGGCTTTGGAAAGGGTGTTGGCCAACTCGCCGAATCCGTCGATCGCGACCGTCGAGGCAACCGCGTCCATGCCCGAAAAATGTTTGTAGATCACGGGCTGGCTGTACTCGATCTCGGTGGACAGCCGACGCGTCGTCACCGCGTCCCACCCCTCCGTCTCCGCCAGCTTTCGTGCCGTCGTCACGATGAGCTGGCGCCGCGCGGCTCGGTCGCGGGCACGACGCTCCTCAATGGTCATGCCCGATGGTAGCACTGCTAGAAATGAAAGCATCGCTATTGACACGACGTGAACGCGGGGTTAGCGTTGCTAACACCTACGCCTGATTGGAGTCTTCCGATGACCGCCAACCCACATCGCCTCGTCGAGGCCTTCGTAACGATGGTCAACGAACACGACCCAGACCTCGTAGACAGGTTCGTGGCCGTCGATTACATCAACCACAACGTGTTCGTCCCCGACGGACGCGAGGCGAATCGCAGGTTCTGGGCGAGCTTCTTCACGGCCCTGCCTGACGTGACAGCGACAGTCGAGGACCTGGTGATTTCGGGGGACCGCGTGGTGGGCCGCTTCATCTATCGCGGAACCCACGCCGGTGAATTCATCGGAATCCCTGCGACGGGTCAGCGCGTCGAAATGCGATCCATCGACATCTGGCGCGTGGAAGGCGGCATGTTCAACGAACATTGGGACGAGCTCAACACGTTGCAGTTGCTTCAGCAGATGGGTGCGCTGCCCAACCAGATGGGGGGTGCAGCATGATCGACCTGGCACGAACGGCTGCGTTGGTGGCGGTGCTGGCCGCGGCGGTTGTCTACGGCACGGACGTGTTTTGCGCCGTCGTGCAGCGTCCGGCCCTGGCTCACGTCGATGATCGGGCCCTTGTCGCGGTGATGGGCAACCTGCATCTTTACGGCGACCGGCGGATGCCGGTGCCGGGCGCGCTGAGCATCATCGCCGCAGCCGTGAGCGGCGCGCTCGCCGCACTTACCGGTCGATGGGTCGCGGCAGGCGCGGCGGTCAGCGCCGTTGGCTTGCTACTGATTTGGATTGCGATGTACATCCGGGTGAGCGCGCCGATCAACCGGCAGCTGACCACCGCCGCGAAAGCAGGTGACGTCCCAGCGAATGCGCGTGTGCTGCAAAGTGACTGGGACCGGGTCATCACCGCTAGGGCCATCTTGCAGGGCCTCGCGATCGTGGCCCTGTGCGTTGCGCTGGTGAACTGATCATGTTCCAGCTGAGGATTTACACGCTACGTACTGACGAGGCGCTCGAGCGGTACGCGACTATTCACTGGGCCCGTCATGTCGGGAGCCTTGCGGCATTCGGAGTGACAACCCACGGGATCTGGACCGAACGCGACGGGAGTGCGAATCGACTTGTCGCGCTTGTGTCTTTCGCGCAAGACGCCGACCCGGCAGCGGTCACCAACGAATACATGGCCAGTCCCGAGTTCAATGCCGACATGGAAGGCTTCGACCGTCGAGACGTCGTGGCCGTCACCACCGTGCTGCTTGACGCGACGGGTTCTTCACCGATCCGCTGAGGCGACCGGGCTATCTCACACGGAGCGAGGCTTGTCCGAGCGATCATCGGGCGTTGCCTGATACCGCGGGAACACGCCCGTCGGTGCCGGCAGCGCGGTTCCCGGCGCCAGTCTCGTCCCGATCGCGGCGAACGAGCGCGCCTCGTCCGGCTGGCCGAGCAGATCCAGCAGTTGACCGGCCGAGGAGGGCATCACCGGCTGCACCAGCAGCGCAGCGATGCGGACCACCTCCAGCGTCGTGTACAGCACGGTGTCGAACCGTGCGCGGTCGGATTCGGCCTCCGACTTGCGCAGCACCCACGGCTGCTGCGCCGAGAAGTACTTGTTCGCGGCGCCCAGCACCAGCCAGATCGCCTCCAGCGCCAAATGCATTGCGGGGATGTCGAAGTGCGCGCGCATCCGCTCCAAGAGCGCGTCGGCGGCGGCCAGTAGCTCGCGGTCGTCGTCGTTCAGCGCCGTGGGTTCGGGTACGACGCCGTCGAGGTTCTTGGCCACCATCGACAGCGAGCGCTGCGCGAGGTTGCCGAACTCGTTGGCAAGGTCGGCGTTGATCCGGGTGACGATCGCGTCGTCGCTGTAACTGCCGTCCTGCCCGAACGGAACTTCGCGCAGCAGGAAGTAACGCACCTGGTCGACGCCGTACTGGTCGACCAGCGCATTGGGTTCGACGACGTTGCCTACCGACTTACTCATCTTGACGCCACGGTTGAGCAGATGGCCGTGCGCGAAAACCCTTCGCGGCAACTCGATTCCGGCCGACATCAGAAACGCCGGCCAGTAGACAGTGTGAAACCGGATGATGTCTTTGCCGATCATGTGCAGGTCGGCGGGCCAGAACCGGCGGAACATCTCCGAGTCGATGTCCGGAAAGCCCACGCCGGTAAGGTAATTCGTCAGCGCGTCCACCCAGACGTACATGACGTGGTTAGGGTGGTCGGGCACCGGCACGCCCCAGTCGAACGTCGTGCGGGAGATCGAGAAGTCGCGCAAGCCACCGGAGACGAAACTAACGACCTCGTTGCGGCGCACGTCCGGTCCGATGAACTCCGGATGCGCCTCGTAGTGGGCGAGCAGTTTGTCGGTGTACGCCGACAAGCGGAAGAAATAGGTTTCCTCCTCTGTCCACGTGACCGGCGCGCCGCTGTCCACGGCTACCCGCGTCCCGTCGGCTTCGACCCTGGTTTCGTCTTCGCTGACAAAGTTTTCGTCGCGAATCGAATACCAGCCCGAGTACGTGCCCAGATAGATGTCGCCGGCGTCCCACATGCGCTGCCAGATGACCTTGGACGCCTCAAGGTGGTCCGGGTCGGTCGTGCGGATGAACCGGTCGTAGGAGAGATTGAGCCTGTCGTACAGCCGCTGGAACACATCGGAGTTGCGGCCCGCCAGCTGCGCGGTGGGCATGCCCTCGGCGACCGCCGCTTCCTCCATCTTCTGGCCGTGCTCGTCGGTGCCAGTCAGAAAGCGAACATCGAAGCCGTCGAGCCGCTTGAACCGGGCGATCGCGTCGGTCGCGATCTTCTCGTAGGCATGCCCGATGTGCGGCGCCCCGTTTGGGTAGTCGATCGCCGTCGTCACATAGAAAGGCCTCATTTCGACGTCAACCTTATGGTGTGGCAGTGAGTCGTTCCCGCCCGGCGCCGCCGCCACCGGAGCCGCTTTTCCCGCTTGTCGACGCGCACACGCATCTGGACGCGTGCGGCGCGAGCGACGCGGACGGCGTGCGTGCGATCGTGGACCGCGCCGAGGCGGTGGGCGTCAACGCCGTCGTCACGATCGCCGACGACCTGGCGTCCGCGCGGTGGGTGGTGACGGCGGCCCACGCCGACCCGCGGGTGTACGCCGCGGTGGCGCTGCACCCGACGCGCGCCGACGCCTTGACGGACGCCGCGAAGGCAGACATCGAGTCACTGGCGCGCGATCCGCGGGTGGTGGCCGTCGGGGAGACCGGCCTCGACCTGTACTGGCCGGGCCGGCTCGAAACCTGCGCGGAGCCGGAGACGCAGCGCGACGCATTCGCCTGGCACATCGACCTGGCCAAGCGCACCGGCAAGCCGCTGATGATCCACAATCGCGACGCCGACCGCGAGGTGCTCGACGTGCTGCGCGCCGAGGGTGCGCCGCGCGACGTGATCTTCCACTGCTTCTCCTCCGACTCGCAGATGGCGCGCGAATGCCTCGACGGCGGCTGGCTGCTGAGCCTGTCGGGCACCGTTAGCTTCAAGAACGCGACCGCTCTGCACGAGGCCGCCCGGCTGATACCGCCACAGCAGCTGCTGGTCGAGACCGACGCGCCATTTCTGACCCCGCATCCGTATCGCGGCGCCCCGAACGAGCCGTACTGCCTGCCCTACACCGTGCGGGCGCTCGCCGACCTGACGGGCCGACCGGCTGAGGACCTCGCCAGGGACACGACAGCAAACGCCGTGCGGGTGTATGACCTGACGGCGCCCGCTTGACCGGCTCGGCGTGCGTGGCCGCTCCGACCTCGCCTTTACCGCTTAAACCGCTGCAGCAAACACGCAACAAAGCCGCTGGTGGCGCGTCCGGCCCGGAAACTGACCGTCTATGACTAAAGGCAGTGACTGCACTGTGAGCCACGCCTCAACCCGCTCTTGAGATTTGCCTCTGGTAGGGGTGTTCGTTACCGTCTTGTGATCAGATTTGGCCGCTGGCCCCTAGCAAACGACGTCGATAGTCGGGATAGACCAGACTTTGAATACCCTGACGAAGCTTCACCAAACAAATTCACCTGTTCTGCGCGCCCTTGTGGGCGCGCTGTTGCTGGTTCTGGTGGTTGCCGGAAGCTACGCCGTGTCCGTGCACAAGACCGTCACGCTTGACGTCGACGGCTCGCCGATGACCGTATCCACGATGAAGTCACGGGTGATCGACGTCGTGCAGGAGAACGGCTTCACAGTCGACGAGCGCGACGATCTTTACCCGGCCGGCGACGAGGCGATCCATCAGGCCGACACGATCGTGCTGCGCCGCAGCCGCCTGCTGCAGGTGTCGATGGACGGTCACGAGACCCGGCAGGTGTGGACCACCGCGTCGACTGTCGACGAGGCCCTCCAGCAGCTGTCCATGTCCGAGGCGGCACCTGCCGCGGCGTCACGATCGAGCCGGCTGCCGCTGGCCGGCATGGCGCTGCCGGTGGTCAGCCCGAAGAACGTCCACATCGACGACGCCGGCGTGGTCGCCGACCGGCGGCTGGCAGCGCCCACCGTCGCGGGGTTGCTCGCCGCGGCCGGAGCGCCGCTGGAGCAGGCGGACAAGGTGGTGCCGCCGCCGTCGACCCCGGTGACAGAGGGGATGACTGTGGTCGTCACGCGCATTCGGATGCAGAAGATCACCGAGCGGGTGCCGCTGCCGCCGCCGGCGCAGAAGATCCCGGATCCCGAGATGAACATGAGCCGCCAGGTCGTCGACGACCCCGGCACGCCGGGCGAGCAGGATGTCACGTTCGCGGTGTCCATCGTCAACGGCGTGGAGACCGGGCGGCTTCCGGTGGCCAACGAGGTCATCGCGCCGGCACGGCCGTCGGTGCTGCGTGTCGGCGCCAAACCCGGCACCGAGGTGCCGCCGGTGGCCAACGGCGCGACCTGGGACGCCCTGGCCTCGTGTGAAGCGGGCGGCAACTGGGCGATCAACACCGGCAACGGGTTCTTCGGCGGTGTCCAGTTCGACCAGAACACCTGGGAACGCAGCGGCGGCTTGCGGTACGCGGCGCGTGCGGACCTGGCGACCCGCGAAGAGCAGATCACGATCGCAACGGTGACGCAACAGCGTCAGGGCTGGGGTGCGTGGCCGGTGTGCAGCGGACGCATCGGGGCGCGCTGACGATCCGGCTGCTGGGCCGCACGGAAATCCGCCGGCTGGCCAAGGATCTCGACTTTCGCCCGCGAAAGTCTCTGGGGCAGAATTTCGTTCACGACGGCAACACGGTTCGCCGGATCGCGACGGCGTCGGGAGTGGGCCGCACCGACCATGTGCTGGAAGTGGGTCCCGGTCTGGGTTCGCTGACGCTGGGCCTGCTGGACAAGGGCACCGCGATAACCGCAGTGGAAGTCGATCCGGTGCTGGCCAAGCGACTGCCGCAGACAGTGGCCGAACACTCCAACAGCGAAGCCCAACGGCTGACGGTGTTGAACAAGGACATCCTCACGCTTCGCCGCGCCGACCTCGAGACTGCGCCCTGCGGGCCGCCGACCGCGCTCGTGGCCAATCTGCCCTACAACATCGGCGTCCCGGCGCTGCTGCACCTGCTCGCCGAGTTCCCGTCGATCCGCGTGGTGATGGTGATGGTGCAGGCCGAGGTGGCCGAGCGGCTGGCGGCTGAGCCCGGCGGCAAGGAGTACGGCACGCCGAGTGTGAAGGCGCGATTCTTCGGGCGGGTGCGTCGTTGCGGGATGGTGTCGCCGACGGTGTTCTGGCCGATCCCGCGGGTGTACTCCGGCCTCGTTCGCATCGACCGCTACCAAACCCCGCCGTGGCCCACCGACGAGGCGTTCCGCCGAGCCGTCTTCGAGCTGGTGGATATCGCTTTCGCGCAGCGCCGCAAGACCGTCCGCAATGCCTTCGCAGAATGGGCCGGGTCGGGCAACGAGTCGGCCCGGCGACTGCTGGCGGCCAGCATCGACCCGGCGCGGCGCGGCGAGACGCTTGGCATCGCGGATTTCGTGCGGCTGCTGCAGCGATCCGAAGTTCCGGCCGCGCCAGGCGACTAGCGTTTCAAGACGCGGCTGACCGCGACGACGAACTCGGCGCACGACGGGTAGCGCAATTCCGGGTCCTTGGCCATCGCCTTGCCGATCACTCCGTCGAACGCCCGGGGCAGCCACTCGTACCTGCGGGACGGGTAAGGCGGCGGGTCGTTGAGGTGGGCCTCCGCCAGGTCGGCGGGGGTGGCGGCGACGAATGGCGGTGCGCCCGTGACCAATTCGACGGTCGTGCACGCCAGAGCATATTCGTCGGTGGCCGCCGCCGGGGGCCGGCCACGCAGCATTTCCGGTGCCAGGTAGGGCAGCGACGCCATCAGTGGCTGCGGGCGCGAACGGTTGTCCTCGGCGACAGCGTAGGCGACGCCGAAGTCGGTGAGCACCGCGCCGCCATGCGAAAAGTACTTGTGCACAAGCACATTGGAGGGCTTGACATCGCAGTGCACGATGCCACACCGGTGCACGTAGTCGAGCGCGTCGGCGATCTGCTCCATCGCGGTCAACCGATCGTCGAGCTCTTTCAGGCCCATGGCGGTGCCGCCGTCCACCAATTGCATGGTGAGCCAATCCTCGCCGTGGCGGTACACCGAAACTACGTGTGGGTGGCTGAGCCGCTGCGCGAACTCGAACTCCCGCTGCAGCCGCGCGGTCTCGGCTGGCCCGCGATAACGGTCGTCCAGCACCTTCAGCGCGACAACCCGGCGCGCCTCGTCGCGCGCCCGATACACCGTCGCCGAGCCGCCGTGGCCGAGCACGTCTTCCACGACGTAGCCCTCGATCCCAGGGCACAGCACAGCTTCAGGGTAGGCCGCATCGGTTTGGCGGTGGCGCCAAGTCGGTTACCCATTGAGTCTGACGACTGGTCGAGACGGCCGAGGGGTCCGTCTCGCCACTCTGTTGCGTTGTCGCCGGGTTTCTTTTGGCGCGGGGGGCGTTAGTCTCGTGCGGTGTCCGACGGCAGCACCGCACCCGAGTGGGTGGCCACCGGTTCAGTCACGGTGCGGGTGCCGGGCAAGGTCAACCTGTACCTGGCCGTCGGTGACCGACGCGACGACGGCTACCACGAACTGACCACCGTCTTCCACGCGGTGTCACTGCTCGACGAGGTGACGGTTCGCAACTCCGACACGCTGTCGGTGGAAGTGACCGGCGAGGGCGCCGACACGTTGCCCTCCGACGAACGCAACCTTGCTTGGCTGGCCGCCGAGCTGATGGCCGAGCACGTCGGCCGTTCACCGGACGTGGAGATCGCGATCGAGAAGTCCATTCCTGTCGCCGGTGGCATGGCCGGGGGCAGCGCCGACGCGGCCGCGGTGCTGGTGGCGATGAACAGCCTGTGGGAGGTCGGTGTGCCCCGCCGCGATCTGCACGCGCTGGCCGCCAGGCTGGGCAGCGACGTGCCGTTCGCGTTGCACGGCGGCACCGCGCTGGGCACCGGCCGCGGCGAGGACCTCGCGACGGTGTTGGCGCGCACGACGTTTCACTGGGTGCTCGCGTTCTCGGCCAGCGGGCTGTCCACGGCGGCGGTGTTCGCCGAGCTCGACAGGCTTCGCAAGGGCGGCGACCCACCGCGGCTGGCTGAGCCCGAGCCGCTGCTGGCCGCGCTGGCCGCCGGCGACGCCAACGAGCTCGCGCCGCTTCTGGGCAACGACTTGCAGGCCGCCGCGATCAGCCTCGACCCCAGCCTGCGCCGCACCTTGCGGGCCGGCGCCGAGGCGGGCGCGCTGGCGGGCGTCGTCTCGGGATCCGGCCCTACCTGCGCCTTCTTGTGTCCAACCGCGTCGTCGGCGATCGACGTCGGCACGCAGCTGGCCGGGGCCGGTGTCTGCCGCACCGTGCGGGTGGCCAGTGGTCCGGTGCAGGGTGCCCGCGTGGTGCCGGCACCCACCCACGGGGTGTGACACAGGCCTCAAAACCGCTCTCGGTTTGCCGCTTACTCTAAGAGGAGTTTAAGATCATCCGCGGTGTACGTCAGCGGCCCGACTTGCCTCACGTGGTCGCCCACTCGGTTGGAGGGTGGGCGACAGTCGTACCGCACGGGCGTAGACGGGGGAACGCCACCGATTCGCAATGGAACCGCTCCCCGATTGTGTATGCGCGCCTCCTTTCAAGCGCCATCTAGCAGGCGGAGCATTGATGCCCGGGCATTTGCGGCGAAGGAACCGCTGGTCTGGTTCAGGAGGTTGTCGTGAGCAGATTCACCGAGAAGATGTACCGCAACGCTCTGAGAACCGACCGGGGCATGGTGACCGGCGAGCCGCACGAACCGGTCCGGCACACCTGGGGTGAGGTGCACGAGAAAGCTCGGCGGATCGCCGGTGGCCTGGCCGCGGCCGGCGTCGGACACGGCGACGCGGTTGGCGTACTGGCCGGCGCACCCGTGGAGATCGCGCCCACCGCGCAGGGGCTGTGGATGCGCGGCGCCAGCCTGACGATGCTGCACCAGCCCACGCCCCGCACCGACCTGGCGCTGTGGGCCCAGGACACGACGACCGTCATCGACATGATCGAGGCCAAGGCCGTCGTCATCTCCGACCCGTTCACCGTCGCGATTCCGGTGCTGGAAGAACGCGGCGTCAAAGTCGTCACCGTCGAACAGTTGCTCGCTGCCGACCCAATCGACCCCGTCGAGACGGGGGAGGACGACGTCGCGCTGATGCAGCTGACGTCGGGCTCCACCGGGTCCCCGAAAGCAGTGGTGATCACCCACCGCAATGTCTACTCCAACGCCGAGGCGATGTTCATCGGCGCCGAGTACGACGTCGACCGCGACGTGATGGTCAGCTGGCTGCCCTGCTTCCACGACATGGGCATGATCGGCTTCCTGACTGTCCCGATGTACTTCGGCGCCGAGCTGGTCAAGGTCACCCCGATGGACTTCCTGCGCGACACGCTGCTGTGGGCCAAGCTCATCGACAAGTACAAGGGCACGATGACGGCCGCGCCGAACTTCGCCTACGCGCTGTTCGCGAAGCGGCTGCGCAAGCAGGCCAAGCCCGGCCAGTTCGACCTGTCGACGCTCCGGTTCGCGCTGTCGGGCTCCGAGCCGGTCGAACCGGCCGACGTCGAGGACCTGATCGACGCCGGTAGGCCGTTCGGGCTGCCGGCGGAGGCGATCCTGCCGGCCTACGGCATGGCGGAGACGACGCTGGCGGTCTCGTTCTCCGAGTGCGGCGCCGGGCTGGTGGTCGACGAGGTCGACACCGACCTGCTGGCCGCGCTGCGCCGCGCGGTGCCGGCCACGAAGGGCAACACGCGCCGCCTGGCGTCGCTGGGGCCGCTGCTGAAGGACCTCGAGGCGCGCATCGTCGACGAGGACGGCAACGTGCTGCCCACCCGCGGCGTCGGCATCATCGAGCTGCGCGGCGAGGCGCTGACGCCCGGCTACATCACGATGGGCGGGTTCGTCCCGGCGCAGGACAACCACGGCTGGTACGACACCGGCGACCTCGGCTACCTGCTGGAGAACGGTCACGTCGTGGTCTGCGGCCGCGTCAAGGACGTCATCATCATGGCCGGCCGCAACATCTACCCGACCGACATCGAGCGGGCGGCCTCCCGCGTCGACGGCGTCCGGCCCGGCTGCGCGGTCGCGGTGCGACTTGACGCCGGCCATTCGCGAGAGACGTTCGCGGTCGCCGTCGAGAGCAACGCCTGGGAGGATCCGGCCGACGTGCGTCGCATCGAGCACCAGGTCGCCCACGAGGTCGTCGGGGAGGTCGACGTGCGGCCCCGCAACGTCGTCGTCCTCGGCCCCGGCACGATCCCCAAGACGCCGTCGGGCAAGTTGCGCCGCGCCAACTCGGTCGCCCTGGTCAGCTAGCCGCCCGCTCACCTTCCCGCGAGCGTGCGTGTCTGTACCTCGACACGCCGCTCTAGCACGTACATCTGCGCACGCTCGCGCCACGACGAGCGCGCCAAGTTTCCGTTGAGGATTCCCAGAGGGCCGGGTTCGAGCCTTTTCTCATCACCCCACGCCGCTGCGGCGGCAACGAGAAAAGGACAACCCACATGAGCAATACCTTCTTCACACGGATTGCAGCCGCAGCATTCATCGGCCTCGCAACGGTCGGTGCCACCGGCGCCACCGTGTCGTTTGCCGGCCCCGCGATGGCCGCCCCGGCCCCGTCCGTGGGCCCCAGCACCACCGGCATGTACGGCGACCCGACCGAGGCCGCCGAGTTCTGGGCCGAGCAGAGCCTGGACGACTGCACGCTGATGGCGATCGCGAGCGTGGTCGGCCAGGTCACCGGGGATATGCCCACCGAGGCGGAGATCATCGAGCTGGCGGAGAACACCCCGTCCACTACCCACCCTGGCTCGATCTACATCCGGCCGGCCAATCCGGAGGATCCCAACACCGGGAACGGGACCGACCCCCACGACGCGGTCGTGCTGCTGGCGCACTACGGCATCGACGCCGAGGTCACCGACGCCGACAGCGAAGACGAGGCTGGCGTCGACACCGGCATGCGGGCTCTCGAGCAGTATCTGGCCGCCGGCCACAAGGTGATCGTCAGCGTCAACGCCGAGACGATCTGGGACATCGACGGCCCGCGCAATCAGTCCAACCACTCCGTCTCCGTGATCGGCGTCGACGTCAAGAACGGCATCGTGCACCTCAACGACAGCGGCACCGAGGACGGCCGCGACGAGCAGGTCGACATCGCCACGTTCATGAAGGCCTGGAAGACCAGCGACTACCGGATGATCGTCACCGAGGAAGCCGCCTAACAACCCTGCCCGGCACGCCCAGCGTGAGCCCACTGCGAAATTTCGAGCCGATTTTCGCAGTGGGCTCACGTTCGCGTGAGGTGGGCCCGCGGCGCTTCCAAGACTTCATTGAGGATCTGTAAAGGGCCGCGTTCGACCCTTTCTCGAGAGCCCATCGCCGGCATCGAGAAAAGGACAGCCCGCAGTGAACACCACGTTCTCCACCCGCATCGCCCACGCGGCACGCACCGCTGTCGTGGCCGTTGTGATCGGCGCGTCCGGCGCCGCCGGCATCGCTTGCGCCTCCGTGGCCAACGCCTCCCCGGTCATCGAGGTCACCACTCCCGACGGCGTCTACGGCGCCCCCGACGCGGCGGCGGAGTTCTGGCAACGGCAGCACCTGAGCGACGACTGCGTCCTGATGGCGGTCGCCGACGTGGTCGGCCAGATCACTGGCGACCTGCCCTCAGAGCAGGAAATCCTCGAGGTCGCCGCTGACACCAAGAGCAATTCACATAGCGGGCCCGTCTACCTGCCCGACGACAACCGGTGGGGCACCGATTACGGGGACGCCGAGGTGCTGCTCGCCGAGTACGGCATCACCGGCACGATGACCAGCACGGCCATCGACGAGCAGACCGGGGTGGAGACCGGCATGGACGCGCTCATCGAGTACTTGGCCACAGGGGAGAAGGTGATCGTCGGCCTCAACGGACCGACGGTCTGGGACACCTCCGGCGACCGCAAGAAGCCGGCCCACGCCGTGGTGGTGACGGGAGTGGACACCGTGCACGACGTGGTGCACCTCAACGACCCCTACCCCGCCGACGGCCGCGACCTGGAGGTGCCCTTGGCCACCTTCGAGAAGGCATGGCGCACAGGGCCATTCATCATGATCGTTACCGACGAAGCCGCGTAACCGCCATAGGCTTACCGGAGCGGGACTTGCGGTGCGGGTCGAGTCGTGACAGCGCTGCGACGAGCAGCGCCACCATCACCACCGCCAACACGAGGCACATCCCGAACGCGGTCAGCCACGCGCCGAGGGTGTGACGCCACAGCGGGTCGTCGGTGCCCGGGCTGGAGATCGTGTTGAGGTTGACGGTCGCTGCACCCATGGCGTAGGCCCACCGCGACGGTGACAACCACGACAGCTGCCCCATCGGCACCTGGTCGCGAACCGGGAACAAGCCGCCGCACAGGATCAGCTGCGCCATCACCACCAGCACGAGCAGTGGCATCCCGCGGTCGGCGTTGTCGATCATCGCCGAGATCAGCAAGCCGACCACCATCGACACCACGCTGATGGTCGCCACTGCGAACGCGACTTCCAACCTGGCGGAAGGGATCAGCAGAGGCTCGTCGGGACCGGGTAAGAAGACCACTCCGAGCACACCGAGCGCGAGGCCTTGCAGGCCGGTGAGCATCGTCAGGATCACCAGCTTGGAGGCCAAGTACGCGCCGCGCGACAGGCCGATCGTGTGTTCGCGGCGATAGATCGCCTGCTCTTTGACGATCTCGCGAATTGAGGCGGCGCAGCCCATCAGTGCGCCGCCGATGATCAGCAGCACCAGCAGCTGCCGTGGTTGCTGGGAATGCTGCGCGATGCCTCGCAGCACCGAAAGCCCGGCGCTGCCCGGAACGGCATACAAGAATATGCTCAGCAGCAGCGGCAGCGCGAGCATGAACACCGAGTACTGCCGGTCACCGGCGATGACCGACAGGTACCGCCGGCACAGTATTGCGAACTGGTCGAACGGGCTCTGCTGCGCGATGGCCGGCAGTGGCTTGGCAGGAGCAGCGGAGGCCACAGCTTGCCGCCCAACCGGCGGGGTGGCGGGCCTGATGTAGGTCCCGTAAAAAGGGGAGTTCGCGAGGCGGCCGGCCCAGTTGGTGGTGGTGTCGCGTTCGAGCAGCGTGAACAGGTCGGGAAAGTCGACGCAACCGAAATACTCGAGCGCCTGCGTGGGCGGGCCGA
>DASWBF010000462.1:0-9078 GCA_036390735.1 Mycobacterium sp.
CGCGTTGACCAAACAGCTGGAGTCCGCCTCATGACCGAGACGACGTCGGCGCTGACCACCGAATCGGTGGCCGAATTCGCCGCGCGGGCCCGGGCATGGCTGGCGGACAACATGCCACGCATCGATCCGGCCCAGCCACCACGGGCCGAGCGCGGAGAACAAGGGCCCTGGAAACGGGCCAGAGAGCTCCAAAAGCGGCTCTACGAGGGCGGATTCGCAGGCATCTGCTTCCCGCGGGAATACGGCGGCCACGGTCTGCCCATCGAGTACCAGAGGGCTTTCGACGTCGAAAGCCGCTGCTATGAGCTGCCGATCATCCTCAACACACCGACGTTCACGATCTGCTGCGCGACGATCCTCGACACTGGCAGCGAAGAGCAGAAGCGCCAACACATTTCGGCCGCGATACGCGGTGACGAAGTTCTCGTGCAGTTGCTGTCGGAGCCCAGCGGCGGATCGGATCTGGCCGGCGTCATCACCCGGGCCGATCGCGTCGGAGACAAGTGGGTGATCAACGGTGCGAAGACGTGGAGCACCAGTGCCTTCGCCGCTGACTACGGACTGCTGCTGGCCCGTACCGATTGGGACGTGCCCAAGCACGAGGGCTTGACGATGTTCGTGGTGCCGATCAACAGCCCCGGCATCACGTTGCGGCGGATCAAGCAGGTCAATGGGTCACAGGAGTTCTGCGAGGAGTTCTTCGACGGCCTCGAACTCGACGACGGCGCGGTGATCGGCGAGGTCAACAAGGGCTGGGACGTGGCGTCGCGTCAGCTCTACCACGAGCGGCGCGCGGTCGGCGGCGGCTCGGAGTTCGCCAGCGGCATCGGTGCCGAGGGCACCACAGACGTGCCGGTGGACTTTGCGGCACTCCTCGAGGCGCTGGGCCAGGCCGACAACGAACGCCTACAGGAGATGGCCGGGCGGGCGCTCGTGCACCGTGCAGTGCAGGAGCAACTGATCGACCACGTCTATCACGGCGTCAACGACGGCTCGTTGCCGCCGGCCGCGGGAACCATCATCCGCATCTCACACTCCGAAAACATCCAGCTCGAGATGGACACCGCGCTGGCGATCGCGGGCAGTGCGGGCGTGGTCGACGGCGGCGACGGCCTGATCCGCTTCGGTGAGCGTTTCTTGTCCCGGCAGACCGCGTCGCTGGGCGGCGGCACCACCGAGATCGGGCGTAACGTCATCGGCGAGCGGGTACTGGGCTTTCCGCGGGAATACGCGGCCGACCGGGGCGTGCCCTTCAAGGACGTGAAGCACAACCGCAGCTGACGTGGACGATGGTCGCTCGGACGAGCCTCGCTCCGTCAGCAGGTCGCGACGATCTTGAACGTCGCGGTGGCCGATTCGTTCGGCGTGTAGGTGTTGAAACCCTTCGCAGTGCCGGTGAGCGTGAACGTCTCCGAACTGAAGCTGGCTGAGGCGTCCTCACCGTCGCCCTTCGCGTAGGTGCCGGTGAAGCCACCCAGGTTGACGATGTGGACCGACTGGGCAGTGAATTTGTCGTCAGTCTTGTTGACCAGCGCCTTGACGCCGGAGACCTTCTGGTCGCCGATCGCGATCGTCCAATACCACTGCTCCTGATTGCATGTCACCGCCTGCTGGTTCGCGACGGTGTCTCCGTTGATCGTCACCGACGCCTGGCTGGGGTGGCTCGGCTGCTTGTCTGAGGAACACGCAGCGAGTCCGGCGACGACGAGCGCCGCTGCGGCCGCGACGGCGATTCGGTTCTGCACTTGGGCAGAATACAATTCTCCGATTTCGATTGTCGGGTTATCACGCAATGGCGCCCGCGACAACGGCGGCGACCACCATGTCAGAGGCCAGAGCGCGCAGCGCCTCGTCAGGCGGCACCGCCAGGATGCACACGTCACCCGGCTGTCCGGGCGCGATGCACCGAGGCTGTGCGGGGCGGTCTGCGGCGCCGAGGAACATCTGCAGTGCCTGGAGGGGCTCGACGCGCTCGCGTGGGCCGATGACGTGCCCTGACGCGGTGGCACGCGTGACGGCGGCGCGCATCGCGGCCCACGGGTCGAGGGCACCGAACGGGGCGTCGGTACTCCCGGCCACCGGGATGCCCGCGCGGATCAACGACGCCACCCGCCACAGCTGCGCGTGTTCGTCGGCGGGGATGTCGGTCAGGTACTGCTCGCCGCGTTCGGCGACGAAGTTCGGCTGGGTCACGACGGTCACGCCGAGTTCCGCGAGCTCGGTCACGTCCGGCACCATCGCGGCGTGCTCGACCCGGTCCCATGGGTGGCCGCCGGCAGTGCGCAGTGCGGCGATGGCGACGATGAGCTGGGCTGCCGTGACGCAATGGATCGCGACGGGCACATTGTCCGCGTGGCATTCCGCAATCCATTCGGTGAGCCCGTCGAGGTCGAGATGTTGGTCGTGCAGGATCTTCTTACCCGGCGCCAGGAATCGCACTCGCTGCTTGAACGCTGCTGTGAGAGAGGCGATGTCGTCGGGTTGCAGGTCCGGCGTGGCGTCGGTGACACCCGTGACGCCGTAGCGCGCGAGCTGGCGGCCAAGCGCCGCAAGATCCGGTACCCGGCGCGGTATTGCGTCCAATCGAGGATCCGTGCTCGGAATCCGTCCGTCGGGATGGTCTGCACAATCGATGCGCGCAAGCGCTGCGGAATTGAGAATCCACAGCGCGCCGCTGCGGTGCTGGACCCGCAGCGGCGCGTCCGGCCGCACGGCGTCGAGGCTTACGCGATCCAACTCTCCCGCCACCGACTCGTGGTAGCCGACTGCGCGGATCCACCCGTCGGGATCGGGCTCCGCCCCGGCGATCGCCTGGGTGAACTGCGGTCCGACGACGACGGAACCGAGCGCCGCGGCGGCCGCCCGCAGGTGCAGGTGATGATCATGCAGTCCCGGCAGCACGGCGCCCAACCGCGCGTCGACGACCGTCTCTCCGACGTGACGCGTGAGCGTCGGGGCCACGTCGGTGATGTGCTCGCCGAGGCGGATGTCGGCGACGCGCCCGTCGAGCAGAGTCGCTTGTCGAATCAGCATGCGGCCAGCCGGGATTCAATCAGTTCGCGGACGTGGGCATTGTCGGCGCCCAGCTCGTGGGCCGGCTCCGACGGAAGCGCAGGTGCGCGCAGCTGGGTACGTTCCACTCCGGCATCCGGAAGGCCGGCGTATGCGGCGGCAACCGCCGACATCGCGACGTCGATGATGACGCCGCCGCCTGATGCCAGGGCGTCGAGTATGGCCGCAGTCGCCGCCAGCCCGCTGAGGGGATCGGCGATCGCGTCGCCGCAGAACACCGGACAGTCCCCGCGGAACGTCACCAGCCCACCGGCCACCGCGGCGTCGTCGCCAAAAGCGACCCAGTCGGGATGGATGGCCCCGTATCCGCTGAGACGCAACCATATTCGTCCGGGGCGCCCCGGGACCTGCTCGGCGCCCAGTCCGCGACGGGCGAGCGCAGCGGGCCGGGATCCCTCGATCACCACATCGGCGGCCCGAAGCAGCTGTGCGAAATCGTCGGAGTAGCAGAGCTTTTCACTGTTGATCCAGTTGAAGAAATGTGGATGGCCGCCGCGGGTGCCGTCTGGGCGGCCAGGCGTTTCCACCTTGACGACGGTCGCACCTGCGGCGCCGAGCAAACGCCCGCAGAGGGGCCCAGCCCACATCGACGACAGGTCGACCACGAGCAGATCGGTGATCGACCGCGACAATGGTGCGCTGTGCCGCACGATCTTTGCATCACTGGCAACGGCCTCGCCGAGCACCGCGGCGGGCATGTCCAGCAGCCGGGCCCGCGCCACGATCTCCTCGGCCTTGCGTGCCCGCGCAGCGGCGGCCAGAGAGTCCCACGGATCAGCGCCGACGTCGCCGATCTCTAGCAACGCCGGAAGGGCTTCGTAGTCTTCGACCCGGCTCAGCGTGAATGCGCACCAGCCGTCTGCAGTAGCGAGCAATCGGCTGGCGCCGCCCGAGGAGATGCGGCTCGGCGGGTCGAGGCCCAGCAGTGCGGCACGTCCGGTGACGATCTCGTCGGCATCCACCCGGAGAGTGCGGCCCCCGAGTGAGTCGACACGGTCCTCGATCACGGCGGCCACCTCACGAGCGCGCGACAGCACGCTCACCGGAAGACCCCATGACGCCATGGCTTTATTGTGTGACGGCGTCAACCAAGCCCCACGCCCGGGCGGTTGCAGCGGTCAGCGTCTGCCCGGACAAGACCAGATATGCCGTGCGCCACCGGCCTATTCGCCGGGTGATGCTCACAGTGCCGCCGGCGCCGGGGATCAGGCCGAGTGCCACTTCGGGCAATCCGAACCGGGATTCGGGGTGCGCTTCCACCCAGCGGCAGAACGCGGCCATTTCGAGTCCGCTGCCCAGCACTTGACCGTGGACGCGGGCAATCAGCTGTGCGCCGAACCGCGTCGACAGTTCGTCGAGTGCCAGGGCCGGGCTGTGGCGGGTGCGCGCGAAGTGGGCGGTCGCCGGATCGTCGAACGACCCGAATTCGGCCAGGTCACCGCCGCTGCAGAACGACGGGCCCTTCCCTGCAAGTACCACCTGGCGAATCGACGCATCGCAGTTCGCGACAGCCAGCGCGTCGAGGAGCGCTTGGCGCATGTCGGTGGAGAACGCGTTGTGCCGAACCGGCCGGTTCAGCCACACTGCGAGCGAATCACCTTGCCGCTCAAGCAGAACCGGGTCTGGCGTACGCGGCACGGTTGCCGGTCCGCGACGCGCCAACCAGTCGGCGAACTCGCGACCAGACTGCAACGTCGAGTAGGCAAGCGACTCGGTGATCAGGCCGCTTCGAGCTGGCGCGGTGGGATCGACCGACCGCAACACGTCGTCGCAGATTGCCGCCGCCTGCGGCGAGTGCTCCACGCGCTCAGCGAGGTTCTGCAACGCAGCGTCGATCGACCGAACGGTGACGACGCGGCGATCATGTGACGCGTCCGTGGTCAATGTGAAGGTGGCCTGCTCGACCCATGGCTGCCAAGCTCTGATGTCCGCCGCAGAACCCACCGCGACCACCGGCCCGGCCGGTACGTCGAGGTCCATGGCGACGGTTGCCGCCAAGTCGATGATCCTCAACTGCAGTGAGGATGCGCTGTCCGGATCAAGGTTCATCGCCGCGAACATACGACGTCGCGGCCGCGAATGTGACCGGATGGCTTAGCTCCACGTTCTGAGCATGCGAATGCGCGCTTTACGGCAGCCCACTCGGCGGCCGTCGGCTGTTGGCTCCGGTTCTCTATTGCGCATGAACTGACCTCCGGCCCCGGCGCGAGGGGCGAAAGCATCGTTGCGATCTTCATCACCTGCCCAGCTGGAGTCTCTTCGAAGTTCTCGAAAATTCTCTTTTGGAGCCAACTTTCGACCTCATCGAGTCCAGCTGCCACATCAAGCTCAGGGACCGTCACCACATCGTTGCAGTGCGCCAGGTGTTCTTCGTGCCCGTCGCCCCAGCACTCTGTCCGCCAGCCGGGCCAGAGATCAGGAGCTTGGGCAGGAACCGGCGCACCGGTGCCGGGCCGCCCTGCAACCCGACGTGGGAGAAGAACAGTTCACGGCTGGGCGGCAACACAGGACCGGATCGGCGACGAGGTGCACAGCGACGGCACCGCGGTCTGAGCCTCTCGGTGACCAGAGTTCATGTGAAAGCGACCATGTCGCAACTCACCTCGGCTTGGCGGTCAAATTACTGTTTAGATCAGCGTCAGGGATACGCCGTCGCCGAGCGCCGGACTCACGGAGGTAATATAGGGTACTAGCGGTGGTACCATATAGATCGTGGAGAAGACGACGATCTATTTACCTGGGGACCTCAAGACGGCGGTCAAGCACGCTGCCCGACAGCGCGGAGTCTCCGAAGCTGAGGTCATCCGGCAATCTATTCGGGCAGGCGTCGGGGGCGTCAAGCCACGGCCACGTGGTGGTCTCTACTCAGGGTCCAAGCCGATCGCCCGGCGTGTCGACGAGTTCCTCGATGGCTTTGGTGAGCGGTGATCGTCGACACCAGTGCCCTGCTCGCATATTTCGATTCCGACGAACCCGACCATGACGCCGTGGCCAATGTCATCGAGCGAAGCGAGGAGTCGCTTGTCGTCTCGCCATACGTCGTCGCAGAACTCGACTATCTGGTCGCCACCCGCGTCGGCATAGACGCGGAGCTCGCGGTTCTTCGTGAACTCTCGACGGGTGCATGGGAACTGGCTGCTTTCGGTGTGCCCGAGCTGGAGCAGGCCGCCTCGATCGTCAGAAAGTACCGTGACCAACACATCGGGGTGGCGGACGCGTCCAATGTGGTGCTGGCCGATCGCCACCACACCCGGACAATTCTGACGCTCGACCGTCGTCATTTCACCGTGTTGCGTCCACTTAGAGGGGGGCGGTTCGCCGTCGTGCCGTGAGGCAATTGTGCAGCAGGCAGCTGCGGAAGGCGACGGTGACGGTCGAGGACTGGGCAGCGCGTGGTGCGGGCGGAGGGACTCGAACCCTCATGCTCTCTCGAGCACCGGCACCTAAAGCCGGCGTGTAAGCCAGTTCCACCACGCCCGCGGCCAGCCGATCGTACCGCCCTGCACGCCCACGAACCTGTCGGTGATGCGCACTACGTTGAGCCACAACGCGAGGAGTGATTTCTCGGCCCTTCCGGCGAAGGCGTACAGCTATCTGCTCGGTCTGTTCCTGGGCGATGGATGCATCTCACGACACCCTCGGGCGTGGCGCCTGCGGATCACTCTCGACAAGAAATACCCAGGAATCATCGACCGCTGCCGCGAGGCCATCGACACCCTAATGCCGGAGCTACGCGCATCGATCGAGCCACAACCGAAGGGATGCGTCGTTGTTTCGCTCTACTCCAAGCACTGGCCGTGCCTGCTGCCACAGCACGGTCCCGGCAGAAGCACACGAGGCCCATCCAACTCGAGCGGTGGCAGCAAGCTCTCGTCAACGAGGCGACCGAAGACTTCATCCGCGGCCTGATTCACAGCGACGGATGCCGCGTGGTCGCCAACGATCGCGGCGTCAAGAGTGTCCGCTACCACTTCTCCAACAGATCAGAAGACATCCTCGGACTGTTCACCGCCGCGCTCGACGACCTCGGCATTCCATGGACAAGATCGACCAAGTACATCGTCTCGGTCTACCGCAAGGCGGCGACAGCACGCCTCGACGAGTTCGTCGGGCCGAAGTGCTGAGCGGTACCGTCGAGGCGTGTCCACTACACGGCGTCGCAGACCCGCACTCATCGTGCTGGTCATCGTCGCCGCCGCGGCATGCCTTGCGCTTGGCTGGTGGCAGTGGCAACGCTTCGAATCGACGTCGGGCACCGGCCAGAACCTCGGCTACGCGTTGCAGTGGCCGCTCTTCGCGGCGTTCGTCGTTTATGCCTACCGCAAGTTCGTCCGCTACGAGGAAGAGCCGCCGCAGCTGCACCAGCCCGACACCGTCACCGAGATCCCGGCGGGCTTGTTACCGGAGAGACCGAAGCCAACGCCCGAGGCATCCCAAGACCCCACCCTCGCCGAGTACAACGCCTACCTTGCTCAACTTGCCGAGACCGACAAGAAGATGCGACAGGAACACTAGATGTCATCCGAAACCCCGACGGACACAAGCAAAATCCGCACCGCGCTCACCGCGTACCGGGTGATGGCCTGGGCCACGGGCATCTGGCTCATCGCGCTCTGCTACGAGGTCGTTGTGAAGTACGTCGTCCAGGTCGAAAATCCGCCGTCCTGGATCGGCGTTGTGCACGGGTGGGTGTACTTCGTGTATCTGCTCGCGACGCTCAACCTCGCCGTCAAGGTCCGCTGGCCGCTGTGGCGCACGGTCGGCACTCTGCTCGCCGGCACGATCCCGCTCCTCGGCATCATTCTCGAGCACTTCCGCACCAAGCAGGTGAAGAAAGCATTCGACCTGTAGCGGCGCTGGCGGCGATAGTCGTCGCCGGCCTGGTGCTGCGCACGTTTGTGTGGTGGCCGTCAAACAATCTGTTTGGCGTTCTCGAGTACGACGACGGCGTCTACTACGCCGCCGCGCGACTGCTGCTCGACGGTTACCTGCCTTATAGCGACTTCACAATCGTCCACCCACCGGGGATGTCACTCGTTCTCTTGCCCGCCGCGGGCCTCGGGTATCTCTTCGGCGATCCGGTCGGAATGGTCGCGGGCCGAATTGAGATACAGCTGATTGCTGCCATAAATATCGTGCTCGTGCACCGGCTCGCCAGCCGCCTTCCCGGCGATCCGGCGACTCGCAACCGGCGTGCGCTCGTCGCGGCTGCCCTCTACGCCGTCATGCCAAACGCCGTTGTCGCCGAGCAGACCATCCTGCTCGAGCCGCTTGCCACCTGCGCGTGCCTCCTCGCGATGTGGTTTCTCCTGCGACGCGACAATCCGTCACGGTTCGACGTCATCACGTCCGGCTTTTTTCTCGTCACCGCGGTCGCGCTGAAGCTTTTTGCCGCCGCGTACCTCGTCGCGGTCGTCGGCTATCTACTGTGGACACGCCGACCAAAGTCGCTCTTGGCTCTCGCGGGCGGCGGGCTGCTCGCTACGGCTGTCGTCATCGCACCACTTGTCATCTCGGCTCCAATCAACGCCTGGCACGACGTCGTCGTCGCCCAATTCAGCCGGCCGCAAAACCCGTTCGTGCCGGACGGTCTCGATCGCCTCATCGACATGGTCGGTCTCGGGGCCGTGGGGATCCCGGTTGCCCTCGTGCTGATCGTTTTACTCTCCATCGCGACGGTGCCGCATTTCAGTCCGCAAGTCGACCTGTGGGTCTCGGTGTTGATAATGATCGGCTGTGCATTCGCAACCTCGCCGACGTACTTCACGCACTATGGCGAGTCCCTCGGTCCCGCGGTCACTCTCCTCGTGAGTCGATCACTCGATATTCGACGGGGAGCACTGCTCGTCACAGCGTTCGCTGTCGCATTTGCGACCGGAACCGGCGTCCACCTCAGCGACCTTCGGGGCCAAGGCGACCTGCGCGCCGCGACCGCTGAAATTCCCAACGGCAGTTGCGTCTACTTCGACGCGATCAGCCTTCCGCTCATGGCCGATGTCTACACCG
>DASWBF010000463.1:0-5240 GCA_036390735.1 Mycobacterium sp.
AGCCGATCGACTGCGGCGCGTACACCTACGACGCCGACGACGACTACCCGGCGTTTTGCATCTCGGCGGCCGAACGCACGGTCAAAGACCCCGGTAGCCTGGGCATCGTGATCGGCGGCTCCGGAAACGGCGAGCAGATCGCCGCGAACAAGGTGCCCGGCGCCCGCTGCGCGCTGGGCTGGAACACCGAGACGGCGTCGCTGGCCCGCGAACACAACGACGCGCAGTTGATCGGCATCGGCGCGCGGATGCACACCGTCGAGCAGGCGCTGGCGATCGTCGACGCGTTCCTGTCCACCCCGTGGTCGAAAGCCGAACGCCACCAACGCCGTATCGACATCCTCGCCGAATACGAGCGCACCCATCAGGCGCCGCCGGTGCCGGGCGCGCCGGACTAGAGCGTGCCGGAAGGTCACACGCTGCACCGGCTGGCCCGGCTGCACCAACGGAAGTTCAGCGGTCACCCGGTTGCGGTGTCCAGCCCCCAGGGCCGGTTCGATGACGGCGCCGCACTCGTCAACGGGAGGGTGCTGCGGCGGGCCAGCGCCTACGGCAAGCACCTGTTCCACCACTACGCCGGCGGCCCGATCGTTCATGTGCACCTCGGCTTGTACGGCGCATTCACGGAGCTCGCGCCGCCGATGCCGCTGCCCGTCGGCGAGGTGCGCATGCGGATGGTGGGCGTCGACTTCGGCACCGACCTGCGCGGGCCCACGGCGTGCGAGGTGCTCGACGAGGCACAGGTCGACGCGGTGATCGCGCGGCTCGGCCCCGACCCGCTGCGACGCGATGCCGACCCCGCACCGGCATGGAAGCGAATCGCCAAGTCGCAGAGACCGATTGGCGCGCTGCTGATGGACCAGGCGGTGATCGCCGGCGTCGGCAACGTGTATCGCAACGAGCTGTTGTTCCGGCACGGGATCGACCCGTACCGGCCCGGCACTGCCGTCGACGCACCCGAATTCGACTCGGCCTGGGCCGATTTGGTGGAGTTGATGCGAGTGGGCTACCGCCGCGGCAAGATTCACGTCATCCGCAAAGAACACGACCGCGGCGCGCCGTCGTACCGCCCCGGCCGCCCTCGCACCTACGTCTACCGCCGCGCCGGCGATCCGTGCCGCGTCTGCGGCACCAAGGTGCTCACGGCCGTGCTCGAGGGCCGCAACGTGTTCTGGTGCCCCACCTGCCAGACGTAGGCTCGGCGCAGATGGATCGCGTGTCGCACGCACTCTTCGACGCCTCGAGCAGGAATTGGAAACCGACCCCCATATTGCCGATGCGGTGCTGACGATCGCCGATCCCGAGGATGATGACATGCGATGACGAGCGAGGAACGCGACCGCGACGACCCCGGTGCTGAGCCCGACTACCGGTTCACGCTCGCCAACGAGCGCACCTTCCTCGCGTGGCAACGCACGGCACTGGGCCTGTTGGCGGCGGCTGTTGCGATCGTCCAGTTCGTCCCGCAATTCGGCATCCCGGGAGCCCGGCACATCGTCGCGGCGTTCCTCACCATCCTCGCGATCCTCAGCGCGGGGTTGGGGCTGCGCCGCTGGCGGCTCGTCGACGACGCGATGCGCCGCGGCCAGCCGCTGCCCCGGCAGAGCGCACCGGTGTTCCTGGGGCTCGGGCTGGTGCTGTTGGGCGCGGTGATCTTGGGCATCGTGGTGGTGAAGGCAGTGATCCAGTGACGAGCCCGGGTCCGGAAGGGCTGCAGGCGGAGCGGACCGCGCTGGCGTGGAGCCGCACGTCGCTGGCCGTGATGGTCAACGGGGTGCTGTTGGTGCTCAAGGAGCCGCGCAACGACGCGCGGCCGATCGCCGCCGCGCTGGCCGCACTGATCGCGGTGACGGTTTATCTCGTCGGCGTCCGCCGGCAACGAACCCTCGCCCGGCGGCCACTTCCCGAACGCGTCACTGCACGCGCGCAGGTGCAGCTGGTCGGGGTTGCGGTGCTTGTGCTGATCGTCGTGACAGTGCTCGGGCTGGCGCTATGACGCCCGCTCAGAAGTCGCCGAATCCGCCGAAATCGCCACCACCGAAGTCGCTGCCGCCGCTGTCTCCCCAGCCACCGCTGTCGCCGACACCGCTGTCGCCGACACCGCTGTCCCAGCCGCCGCTGTCTCCCCAGCCACCGCTGTCGCCGACACCGCTGTCCCAGCCGCCGCTGTCCTGCCCGGCGTCGAGGCCGGCGTCATACCCGCTGTCGAATCCCTGCCCGTAGCCGTTCTCGAATTGCGCGGCGTCGTAGCCGACACCGTGCATTCCGGAGAACAACGCATCGAACAGCAGTACCGACCCCAGCCCCCAGGCGCCGGCCACCAGCGCCGTCTTCCACCACGGCTCGGAGTACCAGCCGGCCGGCACCGGCCGCCCGGCCACCCGCCCGCCGGGGAAGTAGTTCGGAGTGCGCGGCGACGGCGTCGGCGACGCCTCGATCTCACGTCCCTCGACCTGGACCCGACGGTCCTCGGTGACCACCCCGGCCGACTGCTGCCCGGTCAGCGACTCCAATTCGGGGCCGGGGTCCATGCCCATCGCCTGCCGCGCGGCCCGTACGTAGTAGAGGCCTTCCAGCGCGCTCTCCTTGGCCAACTGGGCCTGCTTGGCCGTCGTCGCCTGGTCGATCTGTGACCCCGCGGCGGTGTACCGCTCCGACGCGTCGGCCATCGCCTGCTTCGACGCGTCGTCTGTGCCGGTGAGGTTGAGCACCTGACCGCCGAGCCGCTCGATCACGCGGCGAGCGTCGGCTTTCGCGTCGGCCAGCGAGGCTGCGGTCCGGTTGCGTGATGCCCGCGACGAGCTGACCACCGCCAGCGCAATCGCCGCGACGACCAGAATGAGGATGACTATCAGCGCCGCGTTCATGCGACCACCCTACCGACGGGCGCTTGCGCCGAGAACGACGTTTTGCAGGGCTCTTCTCGCACTTCCTCTGCGAAACGTCGCTTTCGACGGAACGGAGCGGGCGACGGGAATCGAACCCGCGTAGCTAGTTTGGAAGACTAGGGCTCTACCACTGAGCTACGCCCGCAGCACAGCACGAAGGCACTGTACGGTGCTTTCGCGCGCCAAGCCAAGCGGGCCGTAGGATCGCCTGGTTACTGGAATGTGTGCAGTACGCGGGGTGTAGCGCAGCTTGGTAGCGCATCCGCTTTGGGAGCGGAAGGCCGCAGGTTCAAATCCTGTCACCCCGACCAGACGTGACCGAGACAGATGAGGAGCCTGAACACGTGAAGAGCACCGTTGAGCAGCTGAGCCCCACCCGGGTCCGGATCAACGTCGAGGTGCCGTTTACCGAGCTGCAGCCCGACTTCGACCGCGCGTACAAGCAGCTGGCCCAGCAGGTCCGCCTGCCCGGGTTTCGTCCGGGCAAGGCGCCGGCCAAGCTGCTCGAAGCCCGGATCGGCCGCGGGGCGGTGCTGGAGCAGGTGGTCAACGACGCGCTGCCGATCCGCTACAGCGAGGCCGTCACGTCCTCGGATGTGCAGCCGATCGGTCAGCCGGAGATCGAGATCACCAAGATCGAAGACGGCGACGAGCTGGTGTTCACCGCCGAAGTCGACGTGCGCCCGAAAATCGAGCTGCCGGAGCTGGACGCTGTGACGATTGAAGTCGACCCGGTCGAAGTGACCGACGAGGACGTGGACGCCGAGTTGGAGTCGTTGCGCGCCCGCTTCGGCACGCTGACCGGAGTCGAACGGGCCGCGCAGACCGGAGACTTCGTGTCGATCGACCTGTCGGCGACGGTCGACGGCCAGGAGGTGCCGGAGGCGGCGACCGAAGGGCTGTCGCACGAAGTCGGGTCGGGCCAGCTCGTCGAGGGTCTCGACGACGCGGTCGTCGGGTTGTCGGCAGGGGAGAGCCGCGTGTTCACCACCACGCTGGCCGCCGGCGAGCACGCCGGCCAGAGCGCGCAGGTGACCGTCACCGTGAACTCGGTCAAGGAACGCGAGCTGCCGGAGCCCGACGACGAATTCGCGCAACTGGCAAGCGAATTCGACACGATCGACGAACTGAGGGCCAGTCTCGGCGATCAGGTGGCGCGGATCAAGCGGATCCAACAGGCCGAGAAAATCCGGGATGCCGCGATCGAGACGCTGCTCGGCCAGGTGGAGGTGCCGCTTCCGGAGGCGATCGTGCAGGCGCAGGTCGACGAGACCGTGCACAACGCTCTGCACGGTCTCGACCATGACGAAGAGCGACTCGCCGAGGCGTTGGCCGAGCAAGGCAGCAGCCGCGAGCAGTTCGACGCCGACGCGCGCGAGAACGCGGAGAAGGCGATCAAGACCCAGCTGCTGGTCGATGCGATCGCCGACAAACTCGAGGTGCAGGTCGGCCAGGACGATTTGACCGAGCGGCTGGTGCTGCAGTCGCGGCAGTACGGCGTCGAGCCGCAGCAGCTGCTGCAGTTCCTTCAGGAGAACAACCAGCTGCCGGCGATGTACGCCGACGTGCGCCGCGGCAAAACGCTGGCGGCGGTGGTGCGTGGTGCGACGGTCGCCGACACGGCCGGGAACACCGTCGACACCGACGAGTTCTTCGGCCCGCGCGAACAGGCCGAGGCTGAGGCCGACGAAACAACAGACGACGAGGACCAGTAACGCTGTGAGCGAACCCGGATGTTGTCGGGAGTGCGCGGCGCGGCGAGTTGGTTAGTGTCAGGTGAAGCAACCCTAGAAAGCAGGTATTGGCTGTGACTGATATGCGTTCCAGCGCGCCGGGGCTCAACCTCGTCGACTCGGTGTACGAGCGACTGCTGACCGAGCGCATCATCTTCCTGGGCTCTCAGGTCGACGACGACATCGCCAACCGGTTGTGCGCGCAGATACTGCTGCTGGCGGCGGAGGATCCCACCAAGGACATCCACCTGTACATCAACTCGCCGGGTGGCTCGATCAGCGCCGGCATGGCCATCTACGACACGATGGTGTTGGCCCCCTGCGACGTCGCGACCTACGCGATGGGCATGGCCGCGTCAATGGGCCAATTTCTGCTGGCGGCAGGCACCAAGGGCAAGCGCTACGCACTGCCGCACGCCCGCATCCTGATGCACCAGCCGCTGGGCGGCGTCACTGGCAGCGCGGCGGACATCGCGATCCAGGCCGAGCAGTTCGCGGTGATCAAGAAGGAGATGTTCCGGCTCCACGCGGAGTTCCCCGGCCAGCCGTTGGAGCGCATCGTCGCAGACTCCGACCGCGACCGGTGGTTCACCGCGCCGGAGGCACTGGAGTACGGCTT